>DATLZA010000151.1 GCA_035574235.1 Planctomycetota bacterium
GGCGCGACGCCGACGCGGCCGGGATCGCCGACGCGTGGGCCTCGGAAGCCGCCGGCTGGAGCGCGGAGGAGGCGCGGGCGCTCCGCCGGGCGTGCGAGGCGCTCCGGGACGCGCGGCTCGTCCGCGCGTGACTACTCGGCCAGGCGCGCCAGCTTCCGGGCCAGCGACCGCGCGGCCGCGCGGATCGCGGAGACGTTGCGGCCCGGGAAGAACCGCCGGTACGCCAGAAGCTCGTCCGCCTTCTCGTTCCAGTGGTTGAGGATGTACGCCCAGTCCGAAAGCACCCGGTCCAGATCCTCCGGCGGCTTGATCTTGCGGCCCTTGAGCATCTTGCGGGCCGTCTCGTCCACGCGCTCGGGCTCGATCAGCCGCCCGCGGACGACGTCGCGCCGGATCTTCTCGCGCACCTCGGGGTCGGGGATGGAACGGACCTTCTTGGCGAGGGCGCTGATCTTGTGGACGGGCAGCTTGTGCTCCACGGCCGTGGCGACCATCTCCTTGCCGCCGAACCGGTGCGCCTCCAGCGCCGTGCGGCCGGCGATCTTGCGGTCCCGGATGGCGCGCTGGACGGGCGCCTCCATCTCGAGCATGGACAGAAGGTCGCGGATCCACGCCTCCGAGAGGCCCACGTAGCGCGACACGCGCCGCAGGGCCTCCGCCTCCGGGATCTTCTGCGAGACGAGGAGCCGCACCATGTTGTGGAGGCCCTCGGCCTTTTCGATGTCGCTGAGCCCCTCGCGCTGGAAGTTTTCGGCCAGGGACTGAAGCGCCATCTCCTCGTCGGAAAGCTCCTCGACCTCGACTTCGACCTTGTCCCAGCCGAGGTGCTTGAGCGCGGCCAGGCGGCGGTGGCCGTAGCAGAGCTCTACCTTGTCCCCTCTCATGCGGCCGCGCAGCGAACCCGGCCACAGGCCCGAGTGGCGGATCTCCTCGGCGAGCGCGCGGATGGACGCGGGGTCCATCTTCTTTCGGGCCTGGTACGGATTCGGCAGGACGTTCTTGATCGGAACGACGACTTTCATGGAAACCCCTCCTCCCAGCGGCGGAACGGCGCGACGCGCCTGCAGGCGTTCTACCACACGCGGCTCGAGCTGTCAAATTCGCGCGGGCGCCGCGCGGCTTGACAGTCGCGGATCGCGGGCTAGAATACTCGAGCTTTCGACGGCTGTGACGCGCGCGCGGGGGAGCGCGCGCGGCCCGCGGGTGGGGGAAGGCCACCGATCTCCGGCGACCGAGGGAGGGATCGTCCCGCCATGGCGCGCTTGATCCTGGAGTCGGGAGGGGAGCGAAAGGAGATCCGGATCCGGGGCGCCGTGACCATCGGCCGCGCGCCCTCGGCGGACGTCTCGATCGATGACCGGACGCTCTCCCGGGAACACACGCGCGTCTACGGCGAGAACGGCCGCTACTTCGTCCGCGACCTCGAAAGCAAGAACGGCACGTACCTCAACGGCGAACTCATCCGCCGGCCGGAGGCGCTCAAGCCGGGCGACCGCATCCGGATCGGACCGGCCACCTTCGTCTTCGCCGCCGATCCGGACGATCCTCCGCCGCCTTCCGCTCCCGTTCCGGCGACCGAGGGCCGCCCCTCCGCCGCTCCGGCGCCCGCTCCGCGGCCCCGGCCCCGCGCGGAATCCGGAGCGGCGGCCGACGCCGCCGCGGCGATCCTGGCCCGGATCGCGCTTTTCGGAATCGCCGCCGCCACCGCGTGGTTCTCCAAGGATTTCTTCGCCCGGCTCCTGGAGCGGATCCCGACATGACTTCCCTCGACCTTAAGGACAAGGAGCGGATCCTCTCGTTCCTCGAGTCCCGGCTCGAGGGGAAGATCTATGACACCTGGTGCCGCTCTCTCCAAATCGAGGCCGTCAACGAGCGCCAGGTGCGGGTGCCGGCGGCCAACCCCTTCTACCGCGACTGGCTTGAGAAGCTCCTGCGCAAGCCCCTCGAGGACGCCTTCCAGCACCTCTTCGGACAGGTTCCGGAAATCGTCTTCCAGGTGGCGCCCTCCTTCGCGCCGCCCGACCCGCGACCGGCGGAGCCTTCGGGCTGGACGAAATCCGCCGGGCCGGCCCCGGACCGCGTCGAGCCGCCGCGGCCGCCGGCCCCCGATTTCCCCTTCAATCCCGCCTACACCTTCGAGAACTTCATCGAGGGACCGTCGAACCGCATGGCCTACGCGGCCGCCGTGGCCGTGAGCGAGAACCCCGGAACGCTGTACAACCCCCTCTTCATCCACGGAGGCGTCGGACTCGGCAAGACGCATCTCCTCCAGGCGATCTGCCACGCGATCCTCATGCGCAACGCGGCGGCGAAGGTCGTGTACCTCTCGTGCGAAGACTTCGTCAACGGGTACATCTACGCGCTTCAGAAACGGGAGCTTGAAGCCTTCCGCTCGCGCTACCGGAACGCCGACGTGCTCGTCGTGGACGACATCCATTTCCTGGCCGACAAAGAGGGCAGCCAGGAGGAGTTCTTCCACACCTTCAACGCGCTGCACCTTGGAGGCAAGCAGGTGATCCTCTCGAGCGACCAGCCGGCCCAGGACATCCGCGCCCTCAAGCAGCAGCTGCTCTCCCGCTTCCGCTCCGGCTTCGAGGTCAAGATCATGGCCCCGACGTACGAGACCCGCCTGGCCATCCTGCGCCGGAAGGCAGACACCCGGGCGAAAGACGTGCCCCAGGACGTGCTCGGATACATCGCGTCGGCCGTGGAAACGAATATCCGGGAGCTGGAGGGAGCGCTCACCAAGGTCCTCGGGTACGCCTCCCTCTCCAAACGCCCCGTCACGGTGGACCTGGCCAAGGAAGTGCTGCGCGACACGACGCCCCCGGCGGCCTCGCCCTTGTCGGTCGCCGAGATCCAGCAGGTCGTCGCCCGCTACTTCAACCGCAAGGTTTCGGACCTCCAGTCCCGCCGCTGGACGAAATCGACATCCCTCGTCCGCCAGATCTGCATCTATCTCTGCCGGAAGCTTACGACCGCGTCTCTGGAAGAACTGGGCAACCAGTTCGGCGGCAAGGACCATACCACGATGCTCTACTCCGTGCGCAAGGTCGAAAGACTCATCGCGCACGACGCCGCCGTCCGCGCCGACGTAGATCGGCTCACGCGCGAGCTTCGCCGCCCATAATACCGAGCGCCACCACCCGCCCAAGTCGGCCCGCCGCGCGATCGCTTTAATGTTAGCTGAGTGTTCGATCTAACAATCCAATCCACCGCCGGAAAGGATTGTGGAAACTCAACATCCTCTACCAAACCGCTTCCGAGAATATCCAACACCTTCCCAACCCCATCCACACTTTACCCACGATCCTACACAGTACGCGGACGGTAAAAGTCCTTGCTTACAAATCACTTACTAAACCCATTAACAAAATATCCACAAAAGAGACGTCTCTGAAGAAGAAGATGGGGTCTTTAGAGATAAGAAGTCTTTCTTACGTAAGGGAGAGACACGCTACGGCTTGCAGCGTTTGCAGGGTGTCTTTCCGGCGTCACGCGCGTGCCACTTGCTCTCGTAGTAGATCCGGTCATCCTCCGAGAGCTTTTGCGCCAGGCTGCAATACGAGAGATGGAAGTACCGAGTATGGGCCGCCGAGATGTACTCGGCGAGGGCGCCGCGGGACATGTATTCATCGATCGGAAGTTCGAAGGCCTTGAGGGCTTCATCCTCCCGCGCGAAGATCTGGATGAAGGCGGTAAGACCGAGGCGCTGCAGGACGAACCGGGCATCGGGGGTAAGACCGAAGAACTTCATGTCCCCGCCTCGGGCGCGAGCCTCGTCGACGTAGGCGAGCAGGCCGGACACTCCCGAGCTGTCGAGGAAGACGAGCCGCGTACAGTCGAGGGCGATGCGGGCGAACCCCCGGTTCATCAGCCGCTCGAAGACCCGGGTGACGGCATCGAGCTTGCTCCCGTCGAGCCGCCCATCCAGGACGACGATCGCGACCCCGCCGGCGTCGCGAAGATCCAGTCGGAGAACGCGCTTCTCGCCCCGGCCGATGCGCTGCTCCTCGAGAATCTCGCGGATCGTGGCGCGGTCGAGAACCTTGCGTTCGACGAGAATGTCCCCGAGTCGCGGCGCGCTGCGGCGGCGCTCGAGCGCGGCCCGCTGGACGGCAAGAGCCTCGTCGATGACCTCGGGGGGCGCGAGGTTCTTCCGGACGAGAAGCTCCCCGATCTTGTGGTACGTCTCACGGACTTTGCGCGGCATCGTTGGGCTCCAGCGTACGACTAATTATACACTGCGGGGAGGCCGGCTCCCAAGCGGACTTCCGCCCGCCGCGGTCAGTCCCGTTCAAGTTCGACCAGCCGGGTCTGGCCGTAGAGAAGCGTGGTGAGCGTCAGGCGTCGCGCCCCAGCGGCCAGCTCCCGGAAGTGCGCGAGGTCGCGCACCGCCACGTCGTTCACCCGGAGGATCACCGACAGGGGCGCGAGTTTGGCGACATCCGCGCGGCTCCCGGACTCCACCCGCGCGACGACCACGCCTCCGGTTCCGGCGTCGAGCTTGTAGAAGTACCGCACCTCGTAGGTGAGCTCCTTGACGGTCAGGCCGAGCGCGTCGTCGCGGTAGCGCTCGGCGGTTTCGTAGTCCGTCGGCGCGTACTCCAGCTTCAGCTCCACGCGGCGCTTTTCGCGGCCGCGGAGAAACTCGAGAGTCACCTTGCGGTCGGGTCCGATTTCCGTCAGAAGCGACGTCAGGTAGTTCCGCGCCGGCCGCCACGGCGGCGCGGTCTCCCGTCCCGGCAGGCGCGCGAACCGCGCGAAGGGCGGCGCGAAGCGGTCGGGCTCGGCCACCAGGTCGCGCGGCACGGCATCGCCCTCCGGCTGGACGGCCAGGAGAACGTCCTCGACCCGCAGCCCGGCGCGCTCCGCGGGAGAGCCGGGGTAGATATCGGTGACGACGAGCCCGCGGCGCCCGTCGTTGGTGAGATCCCGCGCGCGGATCCCGAGCGCGTCGGCCAGCTCCCGGGTCATTTCCTGGAATTCGACGCCCAGCCAGACGCGCCGCCCGGCCTCGCGGCGGGACATGGGCACGGCCCGGGGGTCGAAGTGCGGCGCCGGTTCGGCGAGCACGCCCGCGATTTCGGAGAAGAACAGGAGTCGGCGCAGGTGCTCCGCCGTGAATCGCCCGCGGACGTCCGGACCGCCGCCCGCTTCGTCGAAATCCTCCGCAGGCCTGTCCACCGTGGAGCAGCCGATGACGCGCCCCTCGAGGTCCAGGAGAAACGATCCCGGGCGGATGCGGCGGCGCGGCTGGAGCCGCGGGGCGCCGCCGAGCCCCCGCTCGAGGCGGAAGAGGCGATTGGGTTCCAGCCGATAGCGGGCGTGCCCGAAGCGGTCCTCGACGGCCGCGGCGAAAAAGAGACGCCCGGGCGGGGGCGGGAGGGCGTCGCGGGCGACGCCGGGACGGGTGGCCAGCCCGTCGGCGCGCGCGAGGAATCCCCCGAACTCCCGGAATGACCCGAGGAACGCGACAGGGTACGAGCGGCCGCCTTCGGAGACACGGAGCTCCTCGATCTTCCGGACGGCGTCCCGCGGGAGGTCCTCCGGAACGAAAAGCGTGCCGCGCTCGTCGAGCGTGACGCCGAAGAAGACGGCCCGCCCGGAACGGGTCTCGTCGGACATCGCGGAGCGGCGATCCGGCGGAGCCTCCAGGCGGAACGAGGCCTCGATGCGTTTGATGACCGAGGGAAGCGCCTGGCGCAGGGCGTCGGCCCGGCGTTCCAGGTCTTCGACGCGCGGGTCGGCCAGGAGGGCGGGACCGAGGAACGAGCTGCGGCCGTCCGGCCGGACCCACAGGTAGTGATCAAGGGCGACGCCGACGGGCGTGCCGTGGCGGTCGGAGACGACGGAGCCGGGCCGCAGCAGGTCGATGCAGAACCATCCTTCTGTGGGGACGAGGGGCGCGTTCGTCTGGATGTAGGGGCTGACGTTCAGGTGCCAGCGTCCGTCCACGCGTTCGGCGAAGGTGACGTGGAAGCGCTCGCCGAGAGCGGGGGCGCGCCAGGGCCCGAACGTCAGGGGCGTCAGGGGCCGGGGATCGGCGGGGCGGAGCAGGAGGAAGTCATGGTCCAGCCCGACGCCGGCGGGCCGGGCGGAGAAGCGGGTCCCTGTGGCGTCCACGGCGTCGATGCGCACGAGGTCCCCTTCGCGCAGGCCGCGGTCGTGGGTCAGGATGAGGTCCGGGGCGACGGCGACGCCCCAGGCTTCCAGGGGGAGTCCCTGCTCGGCGGCCTCGTAGGCGGCGCGGAGCTCGGGGTCGGGCGGATCCTCCTCGAGCTCCGCTTTCTCGATGCGGGTCCGTTTGCGGACGGCGATTTCGAGGGCGACAAAGGAGGGGTGGACGGCGGCGTGGGCGCGGCGGACGGCCTCTTCCTCGTCCGGGGCGGGTCCGGCCGCCTGCGCGGCCAGCGCGAGGAGGGCGGCGAGCGCGTTATTCATCCTCCAGCTTCTCCAGGTCTTTTTCGAAGTCGAGCACGACGAGCTGCCGGTAGCCCTGGCGCAGGACGCGGAAGAGGAGTTTGCGCCGGCCGGCTTCGAGCTTGAGGGACGCCTCGTACGCCTCGCGGACATCCCGGAGGGTTTCGACGGGCCGGTCGCCGATCGTGAGGAGGATGTCCAGGGGCGCCAGACCCGAAGCGCGGGCGTTGCCCCCGGCCTTGACGCCCTGAATGTAAACGCCGTGGGGGCGCTGGAAGTTGAGGAAGGGATCCGAGAACTTGGTGATCTCCTTGACGGTCAGGTCCCAGCGCTTGCATTCGAAGTCTTCGCCCTCCTGTTTGCCCTTGGAGGCGGGGACGAGCGTGACGGAGAGGGGAGCGCCGGCGCGGGAGACCTCCAGCCGAACGGGGGCGCCGACGGGGAGGGCGGCGAAGCGCCGCTCCACGGCGGGCAGGTCGATTTCGTAAAGCCCGCGGACGGGTTCGCCGGCGACGGCGGTGATGATGTCGCCCGCGCGCAGGCCGGCCTGTTCCGCGGGGGAGCCTTCGTCCACGCTGGCGACCAGGACGCCGTCCTTGGCGTCGATGTAGTTCGACTTCGTGAAGTCCTTCAGCGCCTGGAAGCGGATGCCGGTCCACGCGCGGACGAAGCGGCCGTGGCGGACGATGCGGTCCACGACTTCGCGCACGACGTCGGAGGGGATGGCGAAGCCGAGGTTTTCGGCGCCGCGGAGGGTGCGGGCGTTGATGCCGACGATTTCGCCGCGGATGTTGACGAGGGGTCCGCCCGAGTTGCCCGGGTTGATGGCGGCGTCCGTCTGGATCCAGAGGTTGTAGGGGGCGAATTCGAAGTAGCGCTCGGTGGAAGAGACGATGCCGCGGGAGACGGAGCGGTCGAAGCCGTGGGGAGCGCCCATGGCCAGGACGATTTCGCCGACCCGCAGGCGGGAGGACTCGCCGAAGGAGGCGAAGGGAAGGGGCGCCCGGGAACGCCGCTCCCGGAGATCGAGCTTGAGGACGGCGAGGTCCGTTTCGGGGTCCAGGCCGACCACGGAGGCGGGGACCTCTTCGCGGTCGGAAAGAACGCAGCGGATCTCGGCCGCCTTCTCGGCGACGTGGTTGTTGGTGACCACGTACCCGTCGGGGGAGACGATGACGCCGGAGCCGAAGGCCTGGACCTTCTCGAGCCGCCCTCCGCGGAATTCCTGCTGGATGGGCTTGACGAAGACGACGGCGGGGAAGACCTTGTCCTTGGCCTCCTGGATGAGTTCTTCCTCGGTAGGGCAGAAGGCGCACCCGGAGGCCGCCAGGAGCGCGAAGGCGAGGGCGCGGTTCATTCTCATCGATTTTGGCTCGGGGCGCCCGAGGTGTCAACGCGCGGGCGGAAGATTTCGCGCGCCGCGGGGGCGGCGGAAGCGTATCATCGGCGGAAGCTTTTTAGGGGAGGGACGGCGATGCGCGCAGGGTTCGTGGCGGCGTTCCTGGCGGCGGGCGTTGGGGCGTGGGCGCAGGGCGCCTCGAAGGACGACAAGCCCAGGACGATCAAGGACGTGATGGCCTTCCACAAGGGGAAGGACTCGTTCCTGAACAAGATCCTGGCGGGGAAGGGGACGGACGAGGATCACCGGAAGCTCGTGACGTATTACGAGGTCATGGCCGCGCTCAAGCCTCCGCAGGGGGACGAGAAGAGCTGGAAGGAGAAGACGGAGGCGCTTCTGGCGGCGGCGCGCGACGTGGCCGCGAAGAAGGACGGGGCGATCGAGCGGCTGCGCAAGGCGAGCGACTGCAAGTCCTGCCACGGCCCGCACAAGCCCAAGTAGCCGCCGTTCCGGTTGACACGCGCGCGCGGCCTTTGCTCTAATACGCGCGCCATGTTCAATCTGCTGCCCAAGGAGGAGATTTTCTTCGATCTCTTCGAGCGCTCGGCGGCCAACGTCCACAAGGGCGCCGCGAAGCTCCTGGATCTCATGGAGAACTTCCGGGACATCCCGGCCCGGGCGCAGGAGATCAAGGACATCGAGCACGAGGGGGACCGGCTCACCCACGAGATGATCGAGCGCGTGAACCGGACCTTCATCACCCCGCTGGAGCGCGAGGACATCCACGAGCTGGCCTGCCGCCTGGACGACATCCTCGATCTCGTGGACACGGCGGTCAACCGGATGATGCTCTACAAGTTCAAGGAGCCCACGGGGGACGCGGTGGCTCTGGCGCGATGCCTGGAAAAGGCCACGGGCTTCATTCGCGACGCGGTGCCCAAGCTGCGGCAGCTCGGCAACCGGCGCCACGTGGAGGCGCTCCTGAAGTGCTGCGTGGACGTGCACACCCAGGAGAACGAGGGGGACCGGATCGAGCAGCACGCGCTGGCGTCCCTCTTCGAGAACGGGCACGACCCGATCTTCGTCATCAAGTGGAAGGACATCTACCAGGACCTCGAGGCGGCCACGGACCGGTGCGAGGACGTCGCCAACGTGATCGAGGCCATCGTCCTCAAAAACGGGTAGGGGCCGGGCGGGGCTCATGGATCCTCTAGCTCTGGTCGCGCTGGCGGTGCTGGCGGGGATCATCTTCGACCTCACCAACGGCTGGAACGATTCGGCCAACGCGATCGCCACGGTCGTGTCCACGCGCGTCCTGACGCCGCTGCGGGCGCTTCTTCTTTCGGCGGGGCTGAACTTCGTGGGGGCCCTCGTCTCCGTCAAGGTGGCCAGGACGATGGGGGCGGGGGTGGTGGAGCTGGCGCCCCGGCTGGATTCCGTGGTGATCGTGCTTTCGGCGATGCTGGCGGCGGCGGCGTGGGTGACGTGGTGCACGAAGCTCGGGCTTCCGATCAGCTGCTCGCACTCGCTCGTGGGGGGCCTCGTGGGGGCCACGGTCTTCGTCTCCGGCTGGGATTCCGTGAAGACGGCGGGTCTCGTGAAGATTCTGGTGGCGCTCCTGGCGTCGCCGCTGATCGGGTTCGTTCTGGCGTACCTCCTGGTCGTTTTGGCGACGTGGCTGGCGCACGATCTGGAGGCCACGCCGCGGCAGGGGCGGCGGGTGTTCGGGTTCTTCCAGCTGTGCTCCTCGAGCTTCATGGCCTTCGAGCACGGGAAGAACGACGCGCAGAAGGTGATGGGCGTGATCGCGCTGGCGCTTTTCGCCGGCGGGTATCTCAAGGACGACCAGGGCCGGGTCCTGACGAATCTCGATCAGCTCTACATTCCGCTGTGGGTGAAAATCGCCTGCGCGACGGCGATGGCGGTGGGGACCGCGGTCGGAGGATGGCGGGTGATCCACACGCTGGGTTCCCGGCTCGCGAAGATTTCGACGCTGGAAGGGTTCTCGGCGGAGACGGGGGCGGGCGCGGTGCTGGAGGTCGCGGCGAGCCTCGGAGTGCCGGTCTCGACGACGCACACGATCACGGGCGGGATCATCGGAGTGGGGGCGGCCAAGGGCGCCCGGGCGGTGCGGTGGGGGATCGGCGCGAAGATCGTCTGGGCGTGGGTTTTCACCCTTCCGGTCTGCTTCGCTCTGGGAGGGACGCTTTCGTGGTTCGCCGCGCGCACGAGCGCGGCCTGGATGGCGGCGGCGGTGGCGGCGGTGACGGCGCTCACGTTCGCGGCGGCGCGGGTCCGCTCGGCGCGCGCCGCGCAGGAGCCCTATCCGGCGCCGAAGCGCTCCGCCGTGAACGCGTAAAGCTCCGCCTCGGGGTCTCCCGGCGGGAGTCCCGCTTTCTCGAACGCGCGCCTCAGGAATTCCTCGCGATCCCACCCCCGTTCCGCGGCCACCTGCGGCAGAAGCAGCCCCGCGCGGGATCCTCGCCGGACGTAGAGGCCGTGGAGTCCGGGGACGATCTCCTCGGGGCGGACGGGACGGATCGGGGAGAGGATGGAAATCTCGATCGCGAGGTCCGCGAGTTCCTCCGGGCGGAGCGGTTCGAAGCGCCCATCCTGCCGGGCGGCCGCGCGGGCCATGTCCCGGACGGATTCCCACAGGGGGGCGACGGCCTGGACGTGGCCGACGCACCCGCGCAGGCGTCCGGCGGCGCGCAAGGTAACGAAAGCGGCGCCCTTCTCGCGAAGGGCGCCGCGAAGAGACGCCGGGGCGGGCGGCGGGTCGCCGTCGCGGACGGCGGCTTCCACCGCGCGTCGGGCCAGGTCCAGGAGCGCGCGCCGGTCCTCGTCCGGGAGCACCGGATCAGTGTACCCGGATCGTTCTATTTGAGCGAGGTCCGGGCGCCCGTCGGGGCGGCCGCGGCTTCGACGAAGATCTCGACGCGGCGGCAGGCCTTGTCGCCGCCGGACCGGGGCTCCGTGGATCCCTTGGCTTCGATCCACATGTTGCGCTCGGGGACGCCGTTCTTGAGGAGCTCGCCCATCACGGCGACGGCGCGCTTGGCGCTCAGCTCGAGGTTGGTGTCGGTGTCGAGCTTCTGCTTGGTGGAGGCCAGCGCGACGCGGCGACGGTCCGTGTGGCCCACGATCTTGAGCCGCCCGGAGCGGTGGGACTCGGCGAACTTCTTGAGCACCTCGCGGCCCTTGGCGCTGATCTCGTAGCTTCCGGAGTCGAAAAGGAGGTCCGTCGCCATGACGACGGCGCCGGTGCGGGGGTCCACGTAGACGTCGCGCTCGTCCACGCCCAGACCGGCCAGCGCCCGCTTGAGGCTCTCGGCGAGCTCCGCGTTGATGCGGTTGGCCTCGGCGGTGAGGTCCATCTCGCCCTTGAGCTTGTCGTAGGCGTCGGCCTTGGGCCGGAGGGTCGCCACCTCGCGCTCGAGGGCCTCGATGTACTCCTTCTGCTGGGCCGTGTCGCGGTCATACTGCTGCTTGGGGACGAAGACGCCGCTGCAGCCGACGGAGGCCAGACCCGCCGCCGCCAGGCACGCCAGGAAGAACTTGGACGACATGACGCTCCCCCTCTCTCCAATGAGGAAACCCGACGCATCCGGCCCGGCCCCTTGCCGGGCCCGACGTCGTAAAGTCTAAAGCATAAATTACGATTGTCAAGGTCGCCTCCCTGCGGAAGAAAAAAACCCCCGGCCGGGGGGCCGGGGGTTCGGAACGGTCGATGCGGAACGCTACTGCGGAGCGGCCGCCTCCCCGCCGATCGGCTGGGGGGGCTTGCGGAACGTGGGGCCCGTATAGGCCTCATGCCGCACGCGCGGATCGGGGTCCAGCAGCGGCGGCGCCTTGCCTTCGAAGCGGCTCTCGTGGAACCGGCGCCAGTTGGGATCCTCCCAGAACTTGTTGAGGATCCATTCCGCCACGCCGGCCGTGACGCCCGAAGGCTGATCCACCTTGCCGCTTTCCATCCGAACGGAATCGTAGACGAAGAACATTCCGTACAGGGACGCCAGGAACGCCAGGAAGACGAAGAGCGTCCAGACGGGATGAGGCCGCTTGCGCTCGATCTCCTCCTCGACGGCCACGGGGATCCGGGCGCTGACCTTGCGCTGAATGCCCGTCTGGCCCGTGCGCTTGCGGGCGGGAGCGACCGGAGGGGGAGCGGCCGGAACCTCCGCTTCGACCGCCTCGGCGGCGACGGTCTCCTCCGCCGCGTCTTCGGCGAGCTTGAGAGGCTCGGTGCTCAGGCCCGTGTCCGTGTCCTCCTCGATGAAAGTTTCCTCTTCCTCCCGGCCGACCTCCTCCGTGGGGAGCACCAGGTCGTCCTCCTTGCCCTTGCCCACCGCGGCCAGCTGGGCGGAGGTGTCCGAGAGGGCCGCCGTCTCCTGGCCGATGTCGAGATCCAGGACCGTCTCATCGGTCGTCTCCGACGAGGGCGTGGAGGGAAGGATGATCGTAGGCTCCGTGATGCGCCCCTTCTTGAGGCTCTCCACGTCCTCCTTCTTGAACTTCATCTTGTTTTCGTCCCGGAAGGCGCGGAGTTCCCCTTCCGAGACCATGCGCTTGAGCTCTTCTTCGCCGAGCTCGAGCTCGCGCATGACGTCTTCGAAGCTGAAGTAGTCGGCCACGGCGTCCTCCGTATCCTACTTGTTGTCCTTGCTGTCCCCGCCGCCCCCGGACGCCCGCTTCTGCTTGCGGAGGTCCTCGACGATGTCCCGGACGTGGGGCCGGTCGTTGGAGAGCTCCAGGAGGTCCATGTCGTACGTGATGTCGCGGACGGCCGCCAGCTTGATCGTGCGGGCGCCGTTGGAAACCTGATAGCAGCAGAGGGTGAGCCGCTCGCTCTTTTTGAGGTCGGAAGGGCCCGTTTCGGCGGGTCGCTTGTAGATGACCCAGAGGATGTCGTTCATGTTGGATTGCGAGGCTCCCGTGCCGATGAGAAGCCCGGCGCCGGCGGCGCTGTCGGCCGTCTGAAGCGGCGAGGCCTCCGCGCGCGGCTCGCGGTTCTGCAGAACCACCACGGTGAGAAGCACCGCGATGATCCCGGACATGATCCCCATCGAGAAGTAGCTCCACTTCTGCATCGCTGACCCCCTTCTGCGGAGACGCCCGCCCAAAGGACGATTTGATACCGCCCCCCGGACGGTGTCAAGCGAATTCGGCCGCTCCTTATGTATAGACGACGCGGGGGGGCCTTTTCCCGCGAAAATCGGGACGCCCTACTTGGGCGGGGGCTCGACCCGGACGCCCCGCAGGACGACGTCGTCCCAGTCGGCCGTGTCGTCGAACGTGCCCAGACCCACCCGGCCCCAGGCGAAGGTGCGGTCCTCGGCGGTCTGAACGGGGCGGGAGAAGTCGTCGAAGAAGACCTCGATCCGCCCGTCCGAGACGCGGCGCGTCACCCGGATCCGGTGCCATCCGTCGGTCCAGGGAGTGCCCTCGGTGGTGCGGGAGGAAATCTTCCGCCGGGGAGCGCCGTTGACGATGAAGATCTGGTGCGCGTGGTCGTCGGCCTTCTTGCCGAGATGCGTGTAGTAAAAGCGCGCCGGGTCCTGGTAGCCGAAGATGACGCAGACGTCCCGGTGGTTGTAGTCCCGCGCGGTGCTGCGCACCCGGGCCTCCAGGACGAAATCCCCGACCACGACGTCCTTGAGGAGCGCGATGTTCAAGGGGCTCCGGTGGGGAGGCTCGTAGGCGCTTTTTCGGAACTGGCTGTAGATCTTGCCCGAAGGCGTCTCCACGATCTTCCAGGCGGCCGGATCCGTAGGTTCCCAGCGCGCCGCGCCGCCCTCGAAGTCCTCCGTCAGCAGGACGGGCGGTCCGTCCTCCTGCGCCGCCGTCAGAGCCGCCGCCGCCAGGATCGCCAGCGTCCGCATCGGATTCCTCCCTTCGTCGCCGCCTCCCGGGGCGACATGATACCCCGGCCGGACGCGCGATGTCCATTCCGGGACGGTTGCTTTCCGCGGCGCCGGCGACTACACTAGGCCGCCATGAAAGACGAGGTCATCTCTCAGCTGCGCTCCCTCCTGGCCCGCCTCGAGTCCCTCCGGGACTCTCTTTGAGATCGACCGCAAGGAAGCCCGCGTCCGCGAGATCGAAGCCTTGATGTCCGCGTCCGGCTTCTGGAACCGGCCGGACGAAGCCCGCGGCGTGGTCGCCGAGCTCAAGTCCGTCAAGGGCGTCGTCGAATCCTACCGTTCCCTTCGCCGGGACCTCGAGGACGAAATCGGCCTGCTCGAGCTGTGCGACGAGGCCAAGGACCACGCCCACGTGGCCCAGACCGCCGAAAAGGCGCGCGACTACCAGCGGCGCGTCGAGGCGGTCGAGGTGCAGGCGCTTTTCACCGGCAAGAACGACGCGCGGGACGTCTACCTCTCGATCCACGCGGGGGCCGGGGGCGTGGACGCGATGGACTGGGCGCAGATGCTGGAACGGATGTACCTGCGGTGGCTCCAGCGGCGCGGCTACGAGGCGGAGGTGATCGACGAGCAGGAAGGCGAGGAAGCGGGCCTCAAGCGCGCGGTCATCGAGGTCCGCGGGCCGTACGCCTTCGGGTACCTCAAGAGCGAAATCGGCGTCCACCGCCTGGTGCGGCTGTCCCCGTTCGACGCCAACCACCGCCGCCAGACGAGCTTCGCCTCGGTGGATGTCGTGCCGCAGTACGACGACATCGAGGTGGAGATCAAGGAGGGCGATCTCAAGATCGACACCTTCTCCGCGGGCGGTCCCGGCGGCCAGCACGTCAACAAGACCCAGAGCGCCGTGCGGATCACGCACCTGCCCACGGGCGTCGTCGTCTCCTGCCAGAGTCAGCGGTCGCAGCTTCTGAACCGGAAGTACGCCCTCCGGGCGCTCGCCTCCAAGCTCCACCAGCTCGAGGAGGCCAAGCGCGAGGCGGAGTTCGCCAAGATGTACGGCGAGAAGGGGGAGATCGCCTTCGGCAACCAGATCCGGTCCTACGTGATGCAGCCCTACACGCTCGTCAAGGACCACCGCACCGAATACGAGACCGGCAACATTCAGGCGGTGCTCGACGGGGAGATCGATCCCTTCATCGAGGCCTTCCTGCGCTGGAAGGGGCGGAAGTATTAACCCCGCGGCCGCCCCGGGTCCGCCGCGCGCGCCAGCCCCAGGTTGAGGTAGATCTGCAGCGTCGCGTCCGACTGGTTGAGCGTGTAGAAGTGGAGTCCCCGCGCCTCGTGGTCCAGAAGATCGCGGCACTGCTCGGTCGCCCAGTGGATGCCCACCCGCCGGACGGCCTCCGGATCCCCCTGGCAGCGGCGGATCGCCCGCAGGAGCGCCGCCGGAAAGTTCGTGCCCGCCGCCAGCTCCGCCATCCGGTGCATCCCCGACTCGGAGGTGATCGGCATGATCCCCGCCAGGATGGGCACCCGGATTCCGGCCAGCTCGCAGCGGTCCCGGAAGTCGTAGAAGACGGCGTTGTCGAAGAAAAGCTGCGTGACGATGTAGTCGGCGCCCGCGTCCACCTTGGCCTTCAGGTAGTCCATCTCGCGCAGCCGGTTGGGCGTCGCCGGGTGCCCCTCGGGGAAGCCCGCGACCCCGATTCCGAACCCGCGCGGGTCCGGATGCCGGCCGGCCGCGTTGAACGTGCGGATGTGCCGCACCAGATCCGCCGCATAGCGGAAGGCGTCCCGCGAACGGTCCCAGCCGGGGCGGTCCCGCGGAGGGTCCCCCGAGAGCGCCAGGATGTTTCCCACCCCCGCCGCCGCCCAGCGCTCGAGGATCTCGTCGATCTCCCGCCGGCTGTGGCACACGCAGGTGAGGTGCGGGATCGCCTCCAGGCGCGTCTCGCGGCGCAGGCGCAGGACGAGCGCGTCCGTGAGGTCCCGCGTGCTCCCCCCGGCCCCGTAGGTCACGTCCACGAAGCTCGGCTTGAGGGGCTCCAGCTGCGCGATCGTCCGGAAGAGCCGCTCCGAGGCCTCCGGCGTCCTGGGGGGGAAGAACTCGAAGGAAAACGTCGTCGGATGGGCCCGGAAGATGTCCGCGATGTGCACCGGGCGATCTTACGGGAGCCCCGCGGACGAGGTCAAGTTCGGCTCTCGCGCCGGCGGGGCACAAGAAGGGCCGCGAGGGCCGCCAGCACGGCCGCCGCCCCCAGAACCGCCAGAACCGGAAATCCCCCGCCGCCCCCGCCCGCCTTCACCTGGCTCCAGGCGTCCTCGAGCGCGGCCTTGAGGTCCGGCGAAAGCTCTCCCAGCAGGGCGCACCGCCGGAGGTCCTCCTCCCGGGGATAGACGAGCGGATCCTCCAGAAGCTCGCGCGGCAGGAGCTTCTGCGCTTCCGCGTTCGGCGTGGCGAAACGCACGGCCTTGGAAATGGCCGCCGCGACCTCGGGGCGCAGGAGGTAGTCGATGAACCGGTGCGCGAGCCCGGGGTTCGGCGCCCCCTTGGGAATGCAGAGGTTGTCGATCCACAGGGTGCCCCCTTCGCGCGGGACGACGTAGCCGATGTCCCCGGCGCGCTCCGGCGCGGAGGCGGCCTGAAGCGCGTCGCCGTTGAACGCCTGCGCGAGCCACGCCTCGCCCCGGATGAGGCGGTCCTTCGGGGCCGACTCGAAGGCCAGCGGGCGAAGCTCGCGCAGCCGCGCCGCCGCGCGGGCGATCCCCTCGCGGGTGAGCGGGCCCGCCCCCTCGCCGAGCGCCCGCCGCGCCGCTTCGAACGCCTCGCGCGCGTCGTCGAGAATCGTCACGCGCCCGGCCCAGCGGGGATCCCAGAGCGCCGTCCAGGAGTCCGGCGCGGGCGACACGCGGGCCTTGTTGTACGCCAGCCCCGTCGTTCCCCAAAGATACGGGACCGAATGCTCCTGCCGGGGATCATAGGCCGGCCCCCGGAATCTCGGCGCCAGATGGCGGACGTTCGGGATCTTCGAAAGCTCGAGCTTCTCGAGGAGTCCGCGCGCGACGAGTTCCCCCAGGACCTCGTCGCTCGGGAAGACGACGTCGTAGCCGGAGCGCCCGCCGGCGAGCTTCGCGCGCAGCGTGTCCGAGGATTCGATGTAGTCGAGCGTGACGCGGCAGCCGAATTCTTTTTCGAAGCCCGGGATCGTGTCGGGAGCGAAGTAGTCGGACCACGTGAGGACGTGGAGCTCGGGGGGGCGGTCGGGCGTCCCCGCCGCCAGCGCCGCCAGAACAAGCGCCGCGCGGGCGTTCACCGTCCCACTCCCGCCGCCGGCACGCGCGAGATCCGCAGCGCCAGCGCGATCAGCGCGAAGGACACCGCCAGGATCGCCGCGGCGACCGCGTTCATTTCCGGCGTCACCCCGAAGCGCACCATCGAGTAGATGCGGACCGGGAGGGTGGCCCCCCCGGGACCCGTGGTGAAATACGTTACCACGAAGTCGTCGAACGACAAGGTAAAGGCGAGAATCGCGCCCGAGAGGATTCCGGGGGCGACGGCCGGGAACGTCACCTTCCAGAACGCCCGCCAGGGGGTCGCCCCCAGGTCCTGCGCGGCCAGCTCGACGGACCGGTCCAGCCCCTCCAGGCGCGCCGAGACGACCAGCGCGACGTACGCGAGGTTGAAGGTCGCATGCCCGATGACGGCCGTGCCGAGGGAGAGCGGCACGCCGAGCGCGCGGAAGAGGGACAGAAGCGCGATCGCCAGAACGATGTCCGGCACGAGGACGGGAAGCGTGACGAGCGTCGCGTAGAGCTTCTTGCCCCGGAAGGACGCGCGCGCCGCCAGGGCCGCCAGCGTTCCGAGCACGGTCGAAAGCGCGGTGGAGGCGGCCGCCAGGGTCAGGGTGTTCCCGAGCTCCCCGAGGAGGCGCGCGTCGCCGAACGCCTTGCGGTACCATTCGAGCGTGAAGCCGGTCCAGGCGGTGGGGTGGCGGGATTCGTTGAAGGAGAAGGCGACGAGCGCGCCGATCGGAAGATAAAGCGCGGCCAGAAGAAGCGCCGTGTACGCCCCGAGCGCCTTCCTCACGCCAGTCCCTCCGAGTGGCGCAGGCGGATGTAGGCCCACGCGAGAAGCCCCGTGAGGGCCAGAAGCACGAGCGTGAGCGCCGAGCCGGCCGCCGAGTTGGGATTCTTCTTGAAGAAAAGCTCGATCTGGTTGCCCACCAGCGGCGTGCTCGCCCCGCCGAGGAGTTCCGGCAGCGCGAAGATTCCGGCGGCGGGGATGAAGACGAGGATGCAGCCCGCTCCGATTCCGGCGCGCGTGAGCGGCACGGTCACCTTCCAGAAGGTCTGCCACGGGGAGGCGCCCAGGTCCTGCGACGCCTCCAGGAGTCGGCGCGGGAGCTTCTCGATCGATCCGTAAAGAGGCAGGATCATGAAGGGCAGGAAGCTGTGGACGAGGCCGAGAAGGACGGCCCCCGGCGTGTTGAGGAGGCCGGCCGGGAGGATCGTCCTGAGCGCGTAGATCCGCACGAGGAGGTTCGTCCAGAAGGGGAGCACCACGAGGAAGAGAAGGAGGTTCCGCCGGCGGGGGGAGCAGCCCGCAATGAAATACGCGGCCGGGTACGCGAGCACCAGGCAGAGCGCCGTCGCCAAGGCGGCCATTCCCAGGGACCGGGCCAGAAGCTCCCAGGTCGCCGGGCGGGCCAGCAGGCGGAGTCCTTCCGGCGACAGGCCCGCTGCCGCCAGAAGCGCCGTCGGCAGAAGGAGAAACGCGGCCAGCCAGAGGGTCGGGGGCAGGAGAAGCGCCAGGAACCGCCGCCGGGAGGAGGTCATTCCCTCGGGAGGACCAGGACGTCTTCGGGCCGCCAGGAGACGGTGATCGTCTCGCCGGGCCGCACCTGGGCGAGGGCGCCGTCGTTGGCGTCCTCCGCCACGATGCGGCGCGCGCCCGCCCGCAGGATGATCGACGCCGACGAGCCCTGGTAGAGGACCTCCTCGACGCGGGCGGGGATGCCGTCGGACCCTCCGGGGATGCGGATCTTTTCGGGCCGCACGAGGAGGGTCACTTCGCCCCGGGCCGGGGCCTCGATCGTCAGGCCGTCGCGCGTGCGGACGACGCGGCCGTCGCCGGTTCCTTCGAAGAAGTTGCCGGAGCCCACGAACTCCGCGACGAAGCGGGTGGCGGGGCGCTCGTAGATCTCCTCGGGGGTCCCCACCTGCTCGAGGCGTCCCGCGTTCATGACCGCGACGCGGTCGCTCATGGCCAGGGCTTCCTCCTGGTCGTGGGTGACGTAGAGGAAGGTCATTCCGAGCTCCCGCTGGAGGCGGCGCAGCTCCTCCTGGAGGCCCTTGCGCAGCTTGAGGTCCAGGGCCGAGAGCGGCTCGTCGAGCAGCAGCACGCGGGGCCGGGTGACGATGGCCCGCGCCAGGGCCACGCGCTGCTGTTCGCCGCCGGAAAGTCCGCTCACGGCGCGGCCGCCGGCGTCCGCCAGGCCCACGCGGGCCAGCGCCTGGCGCGCCCGCGTCTCGGCGTCCGGGTCGCGGGCGATGCGCAGCCCGAACGCCACGTTTTCGAGGACGGTCAGGTGGGGAAAGAGCGCGTAATTCTGGAAGACCATGTTGACGTCGCGGCGGTGGGGCGGAACGCGGGTGACGTCGCGGCCGGCCAGGAGGAGGGTTCCGGCGTCGGGCGTTTCGAAGCCGGCCACGAGGCGCAGGAGCGTCGTCTTGCCGCAGCCCGAAGGGCCCAGAAGGGAAAAGAACTCGCCCCGGCGGATGTCGAGCGTGACCCCGTCCACCGCGCGGCGCCCGCCGAGGATCTTCGTCACGCCGCGCAGGGAGACGTCGAAGTCCTCCACTCCTCGGGCCACCTCCTTTACGCGCCGGGCCTTGCCTGCGGCGCTCGGTCCGGGATCGATTGATAACACAAAGGCCCCCGGCCTTCAAGACCGGGGGCCCGGAGCGGACGAACGTCAACGGGCCTGCTTCTTCTCGGGCTCTTGGGGTTTCTCCCCGCCCTTTTCCTGCTCCTTCTTTTCGAGCTCCTTGGCGATCGGGAGCGAGAGCATGAACTCCTTCCACTCCTCTTCCATCTTCTTGAGGTCGAGTCCGCCGAAGACTTTCTGCGTGGCCTTTTCCCAGTCGGCCGACGTCTTGAGTTCCTCGAGCATCCGGCGGGGCAGGAGATGGTAGCCCTTGCGGCGGGCCACGTCGCTCTGCTGGAAGAAGTAATTGAGCGCCCAGCCTTCGGCGTAGCAGAGGCCGGGATTGGCGTAATACTGGGCCTGCTCGTAGCGGATGATCTGCGAGATCGGAACGTGCTCGTTCTTGCGGATCGCCGAGAGGATGGTGCGGATGCGCCAGTCGTTGATCCCGATCGTGAACTTCCGGCGGTCCGCGGACCATTCGCCGCCGAAGAAGTAGTCGCCCAGACCTTCGTTCATCCACGACGGGACGTAGACGCCCCGGTCGCGGCCCATATAGAAGTACATGTACTGGTGGAACCCCTCGTGGTAGAGGACCTTGATGGTGACGTCCTCGGGGTTGCGCTCCTCGGCGATCTCGAATTCCTCCTCCGTTTCGCGGGACCGCAGCTTGTCGCCCTCGAACCGGTAGCAGACGATTTCCTCCTGCCCCGGGCTCCAGTAGGCCGCCGCGCCGTAGGCGAAGGAGTAGTACTGGAAGTCCTCCTCGCGGTCGAAGACCTTGATGCGGCAGGGCGGAATCGCCTTCTGGGTGGGGATGATCTGTTTGTAGAGCGCGAGGATCTGCTCCATTTCCTCTCCGACGCGCTTGGCGAACTCGGGGCGGGTGGCGTACTCGATGATGTAGTTGCCCCTCGGAGACTTCATGATGTTCCAGTCGGCGCACAGGGCCCCGCGGTCCATCTGGGTGCGCTTGCCCTGACGGGTCGCCTGGTCGTAGATCCGGAAGGTCTTGGCGGTCTGATCGAAGATCTTCAGCGCTTCGCCGAAGTCCTTGGCGTCCACCGGAAGTTCCTTGGTCTTCCGGGATGAGGTTCCCTGGGAGGTTACGGTCGTGACCCGGACGAAGATGCTCTCCTCGCCGCCGGCCCGCCAGATCCCGGCCAGCATGAGGCCCACCCGTTCCGCGTAGTAGTAGTACGCCACGACGCGGTCGCCGGCCGCGCTCGTGAAGACCTTGCGCACGTAGGGCATCCGGCCGGCGCCTTGGCTTTTCTGCTCCTCCCGGAGGCCCTTGAACTGTCCTTCCAGAGTGCTGGTCGCGCGCGTCTCGAGGTCTTCCAGATTCGAGCAGTCGAAGGTCTTGTACACCTCGAGGTAGAGCTTCTCCAGGTACGGAGCGGTGTACCGCGCGATGCGGTAGGTGCGGCCCCGATAGAGGGTCTCGCTGCTGTCCTGGTCGCCGAACCACTGGGCCAGGGGGGGCACCCCCTTCCAGGCTTCCGGCGGCGTGAACTCGTATCCGTACCAGGAGTCCACATGGGCGCGCTTGGACGGCGCGGTCTTTCCCAGGAAGCCGACGGCCAGCCTCTGCCCCAGCTCGTTGAGCTTGTCGATGATGTCGATGAGGTGGTGCCTGTAGACATGGGTGGACCGGTAGCGGGATCGAAGCTCGCGGAGCTTCGCCTGGGCTTCGGCGAACTTGCCTTCCTTCTCGAGCTGAAGCGCGGCGTCCCAGAGTTCCTGCGCCCGCTTCTCGCGCTGTTCGCGCCGGGCGTCCGAGTCCTGGGCCCGGGCCGGGACTCCTCCGCCCTGCGGGGCCCCGCCCGAAAGCGTCAGGGCCGCCGCGGCGGCCAGAAGGGAGCCCCAAAGTTTCGTGCCCATGGTACGACCTCCCTGCAATAGGTCGGGATACGCCTCCCTAGCATTTTTAGACGATGGCGGGTCGAAATGGTTGATAAAAATTAATTTCTGAACGCCCTCGGCGGTCAAACCGGCCGCCCTCCGGCTCCCGGCGAAATCCGCCCCCGCCGTGCCCTGAAAAGGGCCGGCCGTCATTTAATTGCATATGAGATTATTATGGGGGTCCTCACGGAGGACGCTCGGACTGAATGGGATCACCAGCATTGTAATGTGCCTCGCTCTTCGGAAAAGGCCCGGAATGTTTATTGCAAATGAAATTTCTTGCGGGCGCCCGGCGTATGTTCCAGCGGCGGTTGGAGGAACCGGGTATGAGGATCGCCGCGGTCGTTCTGGGCGCCTTCCTCGGGGCGGGGTCCGCGCCCCGCCAGGAGCGCATCGCCCTTTTCAACGGGAAGGACCTCTCCAACTTCTACACGTATCTGCACGCCAAGCCCGGAGGCGGCGAGCCGCTCGGGAAGAACAACGACCCGCTCGGCGTCTTCACGGTGCGGGACGGCGTGATCCGCGTCTCGGGAGAGGTCTTCGGGTACCTTTCGACCGAGAAGGAATTCGAAAACTACGAACTTATCGTGGAATACCGGTGGGGTGAGAAAACGTATCCTCCCCGCGAGACCCAGGCGCGCGACAGCGGCATCCTCTTTCACGTTCAGGGAGAGGACAAGATCTGGCCCTGCTCGCTCGAGTTCCAGATCATCGAGGGCGGAACGGGCGATCTCCTCCTCGTCGGAGGGGCGAGCATGGACTTCGATCCCGCGCTGGAGCCCCGCTTCGCGGGAAAGGGGATGCTCTCGCCGGACGGAAAACGGATCGTGAAAGGACGCGTCAACTGGCCCGGACGGTCCCGTCAATGGAAGGACGTCCTGGGGTTCCGGGACGCCGGGGATCTGGAGAAGCCGCGGGGGGAATGGAACCGGCTGGAGCTGCGCTGCCGGAAGGGAACGTTCTCCTACGTCGTCAACGGCGCCTTGGTCCTCGAAGGGCGCGGCGCGTTCCCGGGCAAAGGGCGCATCCTCCTTCAGTCCGAAGGGGCGGAGATCTTCTTCCGCAAGGTGGACCTCGTGCGGATCCCGGGGGATTGACCCCGGGGCGCCGTCCGTCGATCGGAAAGGCGGAATCGGACGGCCCTCCGCCGTATACTGGGAAGGGATCCTTCGAGGGCTTCCGATGCGCTCCCTTCTCCTCCTGACGGCCCTGCTCCTGCAGGCGACCCCCGGCGCGGTCACGCTCCCGGACGAGGAATTCGCCCGCCGGCGCGCCCGGCTGGCCGAGATCCTTTCCGGCGGGGCCGTGGCCCTCGACACGGGCCCCCTGGCCGAGGTCGGAAGCGACGCCAACACCCCGCTTTTCGATTTCAAGTACCTCACGGGCTTCCACGATCCCGAGGGCCTCCTCCTCCTGGCGGGCGGACGCGCCGTCGCGTTCGCCTCCGATCCCGCCCGGACGCCCGCGCGCGGCGAAGGCCTGACGGTTCTGCCGCTCGATCGCTTCGACGCCTGGGCGGCCGAGCATCTCAAGGACGTCGAGCGCGTCTATACCAAGCTCCGGAGAAAAAACCTCGACCGCCTCGCCCGCGCCGCCCCCCGCGCGGAGCTCGTGGGCGGACGCCTGGGCGCGGAGCTGGCGCGCCTCCGGCTCGTCAAAAGCGACGCCGAGATCCGCCTGATCCGCAAGGCGTCGGACGCCACCTGCGCCGCCCACCGCGCGGCGCTTCGGGCGCTCAAGCCGGGAATCAACGAGCGCGCCATCCAGGATCTCGTCGAATCCACCTTCCGGAAGGAAGGCTGCCCGGAGCTGGGCTTCCCCTCGATCTGCGCCTCCGGCCGCAACGGAACGATCCTGCACTACATGAAGAACGATCAGCCCGTGCCGCCCGAGACCCTCATGGTGATCGACATCGGCGCGGCCCTCGAGAATTACGTGACGGACATCACCCGCACGCTGCCCACCTCCGGGCGCTTCTCCCCCGATCAGCGCCGGGCCTACCAGACCGTCCTCGACGCTCAAAAGGCCGCCGAAGCGGCGCTCCGTCCCGGCGCGACCTTCGCGGAGCTCGACGAAGCCGCCCGCCGCGTCTTCGAGGAACGCGGAATGACCCGGTGGTCCTACGCCCACTCCCGCGACGGCTCCGTCCGGCACGCTCTGGGGCACTACGTCGGCATGGCGGTCCACGACTCCGGAAGCTACCGCGAACCCTTCCGCCCCGGCGTCGTCCTGACGATCGAGCCCGGCTGGTACGACAAGGACGCCGGCTACGGCATCCGCATCGAAGACATCTACCTCGTCACCGAGAACGGCTTCGAACGCCTTTCCGCCTCCGCGCCGCGCGAAATCGAGGAAATCGAAAAGGCCATGGCCGAGCGGGAGCAGGAGGATCGCCGATGATCGCGAGTCCGTTCCTTTTGGCGTGGGCGCTGGCCGCCCTTCAGGATTCCGCGCCCGAAAACGCCGGCAACGTCCGTTTCGTCCGTCCCCAGGGCTGGGTGCGGCGGGACGGACCCGAAGGCGTTCTCCTCTACCCGCCCGACCGCCCGCCGAACCGTCAGTACGGCATCGCCCTCCTCAAAGGGCAGGAATTCAAAGGCGCCTTCGCCGACTGGTTCGAGGCCCGCTGGAAGGAGCTCGCCGCCCGGTACCGCTTCCCGGACGCCGAGACGCGGACGATGCGCTACAACGACGTCGAGTTCCTGTACCGGGAAACCCGCGTCCAGACCCCCGCGGGAACCCTGACCCACGTGCTCTTCATCGCCGCCCCGGCCGGGTCCCGCGCCGAAAGCTTTCTCCTGACCGCCGAAGACGCCGCCGATTGGGTCGACGCCCTGACCGCCCTCGACGCGCTCCTCAAAAGCGTCGAGTTCGTGAATCTCGCCAAGCCCCCGCCCGCGGCCCCCCCGCCGCCCCTTCCGGAGATCGAGGCGGCCTTCTGGGGCCTCACGCCGGCCGGCACGATGAGATTCCTCGTCCTGTTCAAGGACGGCACCGCCTGGCGCGACTGGCGGCCCGAGGGACTGGACGGCTGGGACCTCGCCAAGGCCAAGCGCGAAGACACGGTGGGAAACTTTGGCCGGTGGAAACGGACGGGGGATTCCTTCGAGGTCTCCTGGACCCCCGACTTCCAGACGGTTTACGTTCCCAACGAAAAAAAGACGCTCTACACCGGCGGCGGCGCCGTCTTCCGTCCCATGATCCCCGCCGACGGACTGAAGCTCGAGGGGACCTTCGAGCGCGACGTGTCGCCTTTTCCGCCGGTGCGGATCCGCTTCAAGAGGGACGGCACGTTCGCCGACGAAGGCGCCATTCCCACCGTCGCTTCCATCCTCCAGGAACCGCCGGCGCGCGGACAGGGCCGCTACGAGATCCGCCACTTTACCCTCATCCTCACCTACGAGGGCGGGAAGAAGGTGCGCACCTGCTTCTGGATCTCCCCGGAAGAGGCGCGGGAGCCCCGGACCCTTTTTATCGGCTCGTACGTTCTCGAGCGGCGCTGAACGGGACCGCCGGGGCGCTACTTCGGCCGGACGGCGATCGCGTGCACGTACAGGTTCCGGTCGAACTCGTTCTCCTTGTACGCGTCGTTGGTGAACTCCACCGCGATCTTGCGGTCCCCCGCCCTGAGGCGCGCCGGCACCTTGTACTCGCGCGCTTCGGTCGAGGTCAGGGCGATCTCGCCGCCCGCCGGAGCGCCGTCCACGCTCACGCGGAACCGGGCGTTCTCGTTCTCCGCCGCGTCGCAGGAGGCCGTGATCACGATCTCATACTCGCCGTCCGCCGCGACGCGCACGACGGCCTCGGCGGCGCCGTTGGTGTAGAAGAAGAGCTTGCCTTCGCCCTCGTTGTAGCCGAAAAGGTCGGTGTTCTCGGCCAGGAACTTCACCTTCGAAAGCTCCACCGAAACCGGCTGCGGCTTGGGAGCCGCCGGAGCCGGCGCGGGCTTGGCTTCGGCCGGCCGCGCCATCGCCGGAGCCGGCGCCGACTCCTTCTTCGGAGCCTCGGACGCGCATCCCGCCAGGACCAGACCGGACGCCAGGAGAATCTTTCGCATCGTTCCGCCTCCCTGTAGGAATCCCAATCATCGATGACCGGACGTCCCCGGAACTTTACCGGCCGCGCCCCGGGCCGATCAAGGGGAAAAGGGCCTTTACGTCCGGCGGGGGGTTGCCTTAGAATCGATCGAGGACGACCTTCGTGCTCTCCGGAAAACGCGCCCGCCGGGCCGTCGCCCTGGTTTCCCTTGTGGCCGCCGCCGCGGCGCTGGCGTACCTCCTTCGTTGGCCGCTCTTCGGCGGAATCGTCCGCGCCCGTCTGGAAGACCTCGCCGCGCGCCGCCTCGGGGCGGATCTGGCCCGGGCCCGCCTCGAGGGCTCCCTCCTGACGGGCGTCTCCGCCCGCGACGTCGTTCTGAGTCCGCGGCCGGGCGCCCCCTTCCGCGAGGCGCGCGCCGACCGCCTGAGCGCCCGCTACGGGCTCCTCGGCGCCGGGCTTCTGCGGGTCGAAGTCCAGGGCGCCCGCGTGGTCCTGGCCGAACCCGCCGGGCCTCCCGCTCCCGTCCAGGAGGTCGTGCGCGACGCCTTCGGAGCCTGGCTGGGCTTCCGATTCCCCGGCCGCCTGCGCATCGAACGCTCCGAAATCGTCCTGCCCGGAGGCGAAACCGTGCGGATCGAGCGCGCCTCCTTCGACGCCCGGGGCGGCGCGATGCGGTTCGAGGCCCCCGGCTGGGGCCGGTCGGCGGCGGCCTTTCACTTCAGTTCCGCGGGGGCCGCGTCGCTCGAGCTCGAAACCCAGCGGGGCCCGCTCGAGACCCTGCGGTTCGAGCTGGGTCCGGCGGACGGGGCGCGCCCCTTCTCGGCCCGTCTCGCCCGCGGGGACCTGGCGCTCGAGGCGCGCGGGCGGCTGACCTTCGACGCCCAGGGCAAGCTCGCCCGGGCGGAGGCGGATCTATCCGCCCGGCAGGGACACGCGCGCGTGGAAGCGGATTTCATCGGCGGACACGTGTGGGCGGGCGGGAGGCTCGAGTTCGCCCTCGAGGGAAACCTGTCCGCGCGGATCTCGATCGAAGGACGAATCGAAGGGCCCCTGGCGGGCCCGCCCGAAGCGTGGACCGTCCGGGCGCTTTCCGCCCGGGCGCGCGACGCGTCGGCCGGCGGTCTGGCGATCGACGGGCTGGAAGCGGAGTCCCCCGGAGGAACCCTCGGCGAGCTTCCCTGGAGCGCGCGCGTCCGGCGGGGGCCCGACGAAGCCGAGGTTCGCGGAATTCTGCGCTGGACGCCCGGCGGCGCTCCGAGGATTTCCGGCGCGGGGTCGCTCCGGGCGGAGGATCTGGAGCCGTATGCGCGGTTCCTGAATTCCCCCGTGGCGGTCCGCGCGCGCGATGTGCGGGTTTCCGCCGCGGGCTCCTGGGAGGCCGGGGCGCTTCGGATCGAGGGGGAGCTTGAAACGGGCCGCGGAGCGGTGGGCGAGGAGGGGTGGGAGGCGCTGCGTTTGGCGGGAAGCTTCCGCTCCGGCGCCGCCGAGATCCGGGAACTCGCGATCCGCGGGACCGCCTGGGCCCCGCTCGTGCGGGCCCGGGGGCGGCTGGAGACCGCGGATCCCGAGGGCCGCCGAAGGTTCTCCGCCTCGCTCGAGGCGGAGGGCGACGCGTTGCGTGCGGAGGGGTTCTGGACGCCGCGCGACGGGACGGAACTCGAGTTCGTCGCCGAGGGTCCCTTCCGGTGGCTCGGCGCCTTCGGAGTCGAAGTGCCGCCCTCGTGGGCGCCGGTGCGGGCCAGCGGCGAGGTTCGCGGATCGTTCGACGGGCTCTCCGCTTCGCTCGAGCTTGCGGTGCCCGGGCGGCTTCTCTGGGCGCCGGAACTTTCCGCGCGGCGGGAGGGGCCTTCGTGGGTCGTCGAGGCGCGGCCGGGCGCGGCGTGGGCGGCGGGCCGGTGGGTGGAGCTTTCGGACTTCCGCGCGGAACTCGGGCCCGGCCTGGCGGCCGTCTCCGCCTTGCGGTTCCGCACGCGCGAGCCGGATCTTTCCGCCCGTCTGGACGCTTTCGCCGCCTGGGACGGGCGCGAGGTGCGCGCGGGGCTCGAGGCGAACCAGGTCTCCGTCGCGGGCGTGAGCCTGGACGGATTCGAGGCGCGGGCGGAGCTGGACCGCCGGGCGGGCACGGGGCGGATGCGCTTCTCATGGGGCTCCGAGGCGGGAGACCACCTTCTCCTCTCCGGCGCCGTGGGGCGGAAGCTCGACATCCATCTTCGGGCTCGGCTGGGCGACCTGGGCCACGGGGCGGTCCGGGAACTCTTCCCGGGGCTTGAGCTTTCCGGCGGGGCGGCGCTGGAGGTTCGGATCGCGGGGCCGCGGGAACGGCCTTCGGCTTCGGGTCGGCTGTCGCTTTCGGAAGTTTCGGCCCTCGGGACGCCGCCGCTGAGCCTGGAGGTGCCTCTGCGCACGGAGGAGGGGCGGCTCCGCGCGCGCGGCCGGGCCCCCGCCAGTCCGTTCGGCGATCTCGTCGTGGAGGCGGACGTGCCGCTGGCGGATCTGGGCGCGCGGACGCCGCTCAACGTGGCGGTGCGCCTGGAGACATCCGACCTGGATCCGATTCTGGAACGGGTTCCGGAAGAGGTTCGCCCGCACCTGCCGCGGGACGGGCGGCTGCGGGCGGCCCTTCTTGTGGGGGGCACCGTAGGCGCTCCGGCCCCTTCCGCGAGGGCGGAGCTTGAGGCGAGGGGGTTTCCGACGCCGGGCCCTCTGGGGCCGGGGACCGAGCTGCGGGCCGAGGCGCGCTGGGAGCCCGGGACGCTCTTCCTGGAGAGTCTCCAGGCGCGGCTGGGGTACGGCCGGCTGCAGGCGGAAGGCCGCTGGGATGCCTCTCGGCCGGCGCGTCCTCTGGCGCTGCGGGTGACGGGGAAGGACCTCCTGGTCGTGGACGGCGCGCGCGTGCGGGTCCGGGTCGATCCGGACCTTCGCGTCACGTGGCGGGAGGGGGAAGGCTGGCGGGCGGCCGGGAAGGTGGACGTCCCCCTTCTTCTCTATTACGAGGAGCTGGGCGGGGGCCCCCGTGGGGCGGCGCCTTCTCCGGGGGCGGCGCGCGAGGTCCGGCCGCCGTCGGTGCGGCTGCCGGTCGCGCCGGGAGGCGGGACGGTGCTCCCGGGCGTGCGCGAGCTCCGGGGACTGGCGCTCGACCTCGAGGTGACCACGCCGGGGGAGATCCGCGTGGAAAACGCGACCGTGGCGGCGCTTCTTTCGGCGCGCCTGCGGGTGCGCGGGACCGGAGCGGAGCCGGTCGTGACCGGAACGGTGCGCGCCAAGAGCGGCGAGGTCAAGCTCGCCACGGGCGTTTTTCTGCGCCTTCGCTCGGCGGAGGTCGTGTTTCCCGCCGAGCCCGGCGCGCTCCCGCGCGTGCGGTTCGAGGCGGAAGCCGGCTCGGGAACGGCGTCGGTCCTCGTGATCGTGGACGGTCCGCTCGAGGACCCGGAGCTCTTCCTGCGGTCGGAGCCGCCGCGCCGCCAGGAAGACCTTCTGGCGTTTCTGGCCTTCGGTCACTTTCCGGGCGAAGTGAGCGGGGGCGGGGCGCTCGGGACGTTGGCGCTCCGGTTCTACCAGGAGCAGGTGGGGGCGCGGCCGAGCGCGGAGCCGCGCACGGGCCTCCTCGAGCGGCTGCATCCCTCGATCGTGATCGAGGAGAGCTCGGCGGAGCGTCGCGCCCCCTGGGAGCTTCCGGCGGCGGGGACCGGCCGGGGCACGGTCTTCCGGACGGAGTACTTCCTGAGCCCTCACGTCTCGGTCGTCGTGGAGACCGACCGGGAGGCGCACGTGAGCGGGGACGTCAAGCTGCGGCTTCGGTTCCGATGAGGGTCATCGCGGCGGCGTTCCTGGGCGCGGCGCTTTCGGCGTGCGCCGCCTCCCCGGCTCCCCTTGAAGGGGACGGCGTCGTCTTCGAGGGGGCGGAGGCCTTCTCGCACGGCGAGCTTCTCGAGGTCGTCCGCAACGACCTGGAGCGGTATCGGGCGGACCCGCGGCCGTCGCCGCTGGACGACGCGGCGTTCCGCCTGATTCATCGCTATCAGATCGACGGTTACGCGACGGTCTCCGTGCAGTTCGACGTCAAGGACGGTCGCGTGATCTTCCGGATCCGGGAGGGGCCGCGGTACGCGCTGGGCCGGGTGCGCTTCCGGGGGAACGACGCTTTTTCGGACGACGAGCTTCGCGCGGTGCTGCCGACGCCGCTCCTGGGCGGAGCGCTGCCGTACACGGGGGCGACGGTGGAGATGCTCGCGGCGGAGGTGCGGGCGGCGTATCTCGAGCGGGGCCACCTGGACGTGTCCGTGGACGACCCGAAGCTCGAGGTGGATCCTCAGGAACACCGGGTGGACGTGACGGTGCGGATTCGGGAGGGCCCGCGATATCGGTTCGCGGGATTCGAGGGGGTGGACGCGTATCCGGAGCTGGCGGAGGCGCTTCGAAAGCGGGCGGGGGAGCATTATGCGGCGTCGCTTCCGGGACGCGCGGAGGCCGCGGCGGCGGACTATTTCCGCGAGCGCGGGCATCCTTTCGTGCGGGTCGGAGCGGAAGCGAAGGTGGATCGCGGAGCGGCGAGCGCGGCGGTGGCGTTGCGGATCGAGCCGGGACCGGCGGCGCGCGTGGCGGGGGTGAGGATCGTCGGCGCGGAGCGGGTGCGGGAGGGCTTCGTGCGGGCGCGGGCGGACGTCGAGGTCGGAGAGCCGTTTCGCGCGTCGGACCTGCGGGAGGCGGAGGAGCGGCTGCTGCGGACGGGTCTTTTCCGCACGGTGCACGTGTCGCCGGGGGCGTTCCAGGAAGGGACCGGGGATCTGGTCGTGGACGTGGCGCTGGAGGAGGCTCCGGCCGGCGAGGCGGCGTTCCTGGCGGGCTACGGATCGCTGGACGGGCCGCGCGTGGGGGTGGAGGGGTCGTACCGGAATCTTCTGGGCGGGAGCGAGTTTGTCCGGCTGGCCGGGACGGTCAGCCTGCTCGGATTCCGGGGCGACGCGGAGGCGGGGGTGTCCTATCTTCTGGGGACGGATCTTCGGCCGGGCGTGAGCGCGTACTACGAGGACCGTGAGTTTCCGAGTTTCGAGGCGATCTCGTACGGCGGGGCGGTTTCGCTTTCCTATCCTCTCCTTGCGGAGCTTCAGGCCACGGGGGGCGCGCGGTACGCCCGGATCCGGACGGTGGAGGTCGATCCGGAGCTGCCGCCGGAGGAGCTTCTGGATTTCAATTACGTGGCGACGTTCCTGCAGCTCACGTGGGACCGGCGGGACCATCGGGTGTTGCCGACGCGGGGATTCCTCCTGAGCGGGCTGGGGGAGCTGTCGGACGAGTCGTTCGGCTCGGACGTGCAGTTCCTTCGGGGGAGCGGGCGGGGGGTCGTCCTGGTCCCCTTGCCGTGGGATCTCGTCTGGGCGACGTCGCTTCAGGGGGGCGTGATCGCCCCGATCGACGAGACGGAGCAGATTCCGATCGCGCTTCGGTACTTCGCCGGGGGGACGAGCACGGTGCGGGGCTTTCGGGCGGACACGCTGGGCCCCCAGGCGGATGGGGAGCCGCTCGGCGGGGAGGTGTTCCTGGCGCTGCAGACGGAGCTGCGGTTTCCGATCTGGCGGGAGCTGCACGGGGCGGTCTTCACGGATCGAGGCGGCGTGTGGTTCAAGCGGGACGAGATCGACCTGGACGACACGCGGTATTCCGTGGGGGCGGGGCTGCGGTATTACACGCCGGCGGGGGCGTTCGTGGTGGACGTGGCGTGGAACCCGGATCCGGAGGAGGAGGAGCGCCCCGTGGAGGTGCACGCAAGCATCGGGTTCCCGTTCTGAGAACGTCCGGCGCCGTGTCGTTCTCCTCGCCGCCGGGGGGGGACGGGGCGCTATGGACGGCCCGTTCGGGGGCCCGTATAATTTCCGCCGTTCATGGCCCTCGAGACCGACGTCCGCCTCGCCCGCCAGGCGCGCCTCAGGTACATCATCGAGATCTCCCGCGAGCTGGGACTGCCTCCGGAGGCGGTCGAGCTCTACGGGCCCTACAAGGCGAAGATCCGCCTCGACGTTCTTCCCTCCCTTCCGCCGCCCCGGGCCCGCTACGTCGTCGTCACCGCCATGACCCCCACGCCGCTGGGCGAGGGCAAGACCGTCAACACGATCGGCCTGGCGCTGGGGCTCAACCGCCTGGGACGCAAGGCGGTCTGCACCCTGCGGCAGCCGTCCCTGGGCCCGTTCTTCGGCGTCAAGGGCGGCGCCGCCGGCGGCGGGCGCTCGCAGGTCCTTCCGATGGACGACATCAACCTGCGCTTCACCGGCGACATCGACGCCGTCGCGGCGGCCCACAATCTCCTGGCCGCGCTCGTGGACAACCATCTGCACCACGGCAACCGTCTGGGCCTGGATCCGGCCTCGATCTCCTGGACGCGCTGCGTGGACATGAACGACCGGGCGCTGCGGCGCGTGCGCGTCTCGGTGGGCGAGCCCGAGGAGCGCGAGACGGAATTCGAGATCGCCGTCGCCAGCGAGGTCATGGCCATCCTGGCCCTGGCCGGGTCGTACCGGGACCTGCGCGAGCGGCTGGGGCGGATCCTCGTGGGCCGGACGCGCGACGGGCGTCCGGTCACCGCCGAGGATCTCAAGGCCGCCGGCGCCATGGCGGTCCTCGTCCGGGACGCCTTCAAGCCCAATCTCGTCCAGACGATCGAGAACACGCCCGCCTTCATTCACGCGGGCCCGTTCGGCAACATCGCCCACGGAAACAGCTCCGTCGTCGCCGACCTCATCGCGGTCCGCTGCGCCGACTACGTGGTGACCGAGAGCGGCTTCGGGGCGGATCTGGGATTCGAAAAGTTCATCGACATCAAGTGTCCGGCGGCGGGCCTGGCGCCCCATGCGGCCGTCGTCGTGGCGACCGTGCGGGCGTGCAAGCTGCACGGGGGGGAGCATCGGGTGCGTCCGGGCCGGCCGCTTCCGGACTCCCTCCTGCGGGAAAACGTCGAGGAGGTCGAGAAGGGGGCGGCGAACCTGGCGCACATGATTTCGCTCGTCCGCCGCGCGGGCGTTCCCGCGGTCGTGGGGATCAACCGGTTTCCCGAGGACACGGACCGGGAGATCGAGGCGGTGCGGCGCGCGGCGCGGGCGGCCGGCGCGGAGGCGGCGGAGGTGGTCGAGGCGTATGCGCGGGGCGGGGAGGGCGCCCGGGCGCTGGCGGCGGCGG
>DATLZA010000152.1 GCA_035574235.1 Planctomycetota bacterium
GCGCGACCCAGGAGGTCCGCGCCGTGCCCGATCTGCGCACCAACAGCGTCCTCGTCGCCGCCGCCGAGCCCAAGCTTCAGCTCATCGACGCGATCCTCCTGGAGCTCGACCGCCCGGTCAACGACCTCCTCGTCGTGAAGATCTACGAGCTCAAGAACGCCGATCCGGCGCAGATGGCCACGGTGCTTCAGACGCTGTTCAAGCCGCAGCAGGCGGCTTCCCCGGGAGGGACCGGCGCTTCGGGGCGAGCCCCGGCCCAGGGAGGCGGGACCGGAGTGCGCTGGGCGGGTCGCGAGGGGGGGGCGGCCGCCGCCTCCCCCCTCCTGCCCAGCCAGCAGGTGGACATCGCCCACGACGTCCGCACCCGTTCGGTCATCGTCAAGGCGTCGCGCGAGCACCTCGAGGTCATCGACGAGGTCGTCCGGCAGCTCGACGCCAATCCCACGGAGTCCGTGAGCACCTACTACGTGCCGCTCAAGAACCACACCGCCTACGAGCTGGCGGTGACGCTCCAGAATCTCCTGCGCGGGACGGGGACCGGATCGGGAACGAATCTCCAGCCGCGGACCCAGACGCCGCTTTTTCCGGGCGGGTTCGGCAACACGGGGATGAACCCCTATTTCGGCAACAACGGCGGTTTCGGCACGCGCGGGGGAACGTCCGGTCGGACGATGGGAAGCACCCGCACGCGGGGCGGATTCCTGGGGCCGCTCGACGGCCAGGAAACGCCCCCTCCTCCGGCGCCGGCCCAGGAGGAAGAGGAGCCGCGGCGCGGGATCGAAGGGCAGGTGGACATCCAGCCGGACCCGGCGACGAACGGGCTTCTCATCCGGACTTCGCCGCGCAACTTCGAGGCGATCCGGGCGTTGCTTCAGGACCTCGACCGCCTGCGGCCGCAGGTGCTCATCAAGGTGCTCATCGCGGACGTGACGCTCGACGAAAGCTCCCAGTTCGGCCTGGAGGGCTTCTGGGAGAACAAGATGCGCGTCCGCGGGGGGGATCTGGCGCGCAACCGCTTCGGGACGGACTTCGCGCTGGCCACCCAGGGGTTCACGTACCTCCTGGCGGGGGACGAGTTCCAGGCCACGCTCAACCTTCTGGCGCGGGAGGGGCGGCTGCGGGTGCTGGCCACGCCGCGGATTCTGGCGCTCGACAACGCCACGGCCAGCATCAACGTGGGCAAGGAAGTGCCGCGGATCACGAACACCCAGATCAATCAGCTCGGCAACACCGTCAACACCGTCCAGTACGAAAGCGTGGGGATCCTTCTACAGGTGACGCCGCACATCAACCCGGACGGGCTGGTCACGCTCGAGGTGGCGCCGGAGATTTCGGACGTGGCCTCGGCGGCCGAGAGCGTTCCCATCGCCCCGGGCGTGAACTCGCCTACCTTCAACGTGAACTCGGCGCTGACGACCGTGGCGGTCCGGAGCGGGACCACCGTGGTGATCGGGGGCCTCATCCGGGAGTCCACGGACCACGCGGTCGAAAAGGTGCCGGTCCTCGGGGACATCCCGGTGCTCGGGGCGCTCTTTTCGAACACGACCCAGCGGAAGGTGAAGCGGGAGCTGATGATCTTCCTTACGCCGTACGTGGCCTACACGGCCTCGCAGCTCGAGGAGCTCACGCAGATCGAGAAGGCCAAGCTGAGGCTTCTGGATCCGCGGGACGTCGAGGCGGAGAGCGACCGCTGGCTGGAGCGGGTGCGGCGATGAGGGCGCCGGCGCTCGTGGGCGCGCTCTTTCTTTCCGCCTGCGCCGCGGCGGGGCCCGATCCCGAGATGGCGGCGGGGCTTCTGGAGGAGGCGCTTCAGGCCGCGGAGCGGGGCGAGCACGCGCGGGCGGTGGAGCTCTGTACGCGGGCGCTCCGCGAGAATCCGGAGTTTCCCGAAGCCTACTACCATCGCGGCGTTTCCCGCGTGAAGCTGCGCCTCGCGCCGGCCGCCGAGATCGACGCGCGCGTCCAGGAGGAGCGGGCGCTGGAGGATTTCACGCGCGCGATTCAGCTGAATCCCGCCTACGGGGACGCGTACTTCAACCGGGCGATGGTGCTGGCCTCGCGGGCGCAGTACCGCCAGGCGGCCGAGGATCTGATCAACGCCGTCCGGTTCCGGCCGCAGGATCCGGAGCCGCGCCTGTGGCTGGGGCGGCTCTACGAGGAGAAGTTCGAGGACAAGACGGTCGAGGCGCTGGAGCACTACGAGAAGTACGTGGACCTCGGCGGGCGGGATCCGGAGGTCCGCGAGAAGGTGCGGCTGTGGAAGGAGCTCAAGAAGCAGGCTCCGGGGGCGCCCCCGGCGGCGCCCGCCCCGCCCCGCGCGCCTTCCGCCGAGGACGAGTCCCGCGCCCGGGACCTGCATGAGGAGTTCAAGCGCCACTTCGCGGAGGGGCGCAAGGAGGAGGCGTTGCGGACGATCACGGAGCTCCTGGGCAAGTACGGCCACACCCGATACGTGGAGGAGCGTCGTCGGGAGCTGAACGCGCTCCACAACGCGCTGCGGCGGTGAGCCCGCTTTGGGCGCTGGCGGCGCTCGTCCTCCAGGAGGATCCCGAGGCCGCCGAGCGCGAGCGGATCCGCGCCCGGCCGCCGCTTTCCGCCCAGGAGCGCGCGCTCTACGTCGTCCCCGCGGCGCCGCCCCCCCGGCCCCGCCTGTCCGCCCTGACGCTGGCGGTCTTTCCGCTTTCGTTTTCGGATCGGCCGTTCGGAACGGAGGACCCGGGGGAGCTTTTCTTCGTCCGCGCGGCGGCCTACTTCGCGCGCGTCTCGGGGGGAAGGTTCGCGCTCGGCGGCCGGGCGTATCCGCCGGTGGCGCTTCCGACGACGCGGGCGCGGTTCGGGACGCGCGATCTTGAGGCGGCCCTGAGGGAGGCGGCCGGGCGGGGGCTCGCTCCTTTCGACGCGGCGGCGTTCGTGGCGGCGGGCGGGCTGGGCGAGCGGGGCGGCCCTCTCTGGCCGCGCACCGGGACGCTCGGGGGG
>DATLZA010000153.1 GCA_035574235.1 Planctomycetota bacterium
GGCCCCCGCCGAAGCCGCCGGTCGCACGGACTTCGACTTCTACGCGGCCCCGCAGGCCCGCCTGGCCTTCGAGCGCGAGCAGGAGATCATCCGCACGGGCCAAGGCTACGCCGACGCCGAGGAGCAGATGATCAGCCGCGACGGGCGCGAGGTCTGGTTCTCGGTGACGAAGCTCCCCTTGCGCGACGCGGACGGCCGCATCGTGGGCACCTACGGCGTCTCCCGCGACGTCACCGACCAGAAGCGCCAGAAGGACCGGCTGCGGGAATCCGAAGCGCTCTACCACTCGCTCGTCGACAGCCTGCCGCAGTGCATCTTCCGGAAGGACCTCGAGCTGCGGGTGACGTTCGCGAACAAGCGTCTGTGCGCGGCGCTCGGGCGTCCGCTCGAGGAGATCCTGGGCAAGACCGACTACGACTTTTTTCCCCCGCACCTGGCCCGCAAGTATCAGGAGGACGACCGGCGCGTCATCCGCACGGGGCAGATCTTCGAGACGATCGAGGAGCACCAGGATCCCGGCAAGGAACTCACGTACGTCCACGTCGTCAAGGTGCCGATTCTCGATTCCCGCGGGAACGTGGTGGGCGTGGAAGGCATCTTCTGGGACGAGACGGAGCTCTACCGCGCCCGCCGGCGTCTGGAGGAGAGCGAGCAGCGGTACGCCCTGGCGCTCGAGGGGGCCAACGACGGCATCTGGGACTGGAACCTCGTGACGAACGAGGTCTACTACTCGCGGCGCTGGAAGGAGATGCTGGGCTACCGCGAGGACGAGATCGGCAAGAAGCTCGAAGAGTGGATGAAGCGGGTCCATCCGGACGATCTTCCGGCGCTGCGGGCGGCCATCCACGCGCATCTGTCGGGCCGGACGGCCCACTTCCAGAGCGAGCACCGGGTGCTCCACAAGCAGAAGGCGTACCGCTGGGTGCTCAGCCGCGGTCTGGCCGTGCGCGACGCCGCCGGCAAGCCCGTGCGCATGGCCGGTTCGCAGACCGACATCACGGACCGCAAGCGCGCCGAGGAGGAGCTGACCCACCAGGCCTTCTACGACCCCTTGACGGATCTGCCCAACCGGGCGCTCTTCCTGGACCGCCTGAAGCACGCGATCCGCCGCGCCGGGCGGCGCGGCGAAGGGGAAGCGACCTTCGCGGTCCTCTTCCTCGACGTGGACCGCTTCAAGGACGTCAACGACAGCCTCGGGCACATCGTGGGCGACGAGCTGCTCAAGGCGATGGCGCGGCGGCTGGAAGAAACGGTGCGTCCGGGGGACACGGTGGCCCGCCTGGGGGGCGACGAGTTCGCGATCCTTCTCGAATCCCTTCGCAGCGCGGAGGACGCCCTGGACGTGGCCCACCGGATCCTGGAGAGCCTCCGGAAGCCCTTTTCGATCGCGGACCACGAGGTCTTTGCGACCGCGTCGATCGGGATCGTCCCGGGAACCCTCGAGGGGGGACCCGAGGACCTGCTGCGGGACGCGGACACGGCGATGTACCGGGCCAAGGAGCGCGGCCGCGCGTGCGCGGAGGTCTTCGACCGCGGCATGCACGCCCGGGCGGTGGCGCGCCTGCAGCTGGAAACCGATCTGCGCAAGGCGATCGAGCGCTCCGAGTTCCGGGTGTACTACCAGCCGATCGTGTCGCTGGCCGCCGGACGCGTGGTGGGCTTCGAGGCGCTGGCGCGGTGGCAGCACCCCGAGCGCGGGCTCGTGGGTCCCTCGGAGTTCGTGCCGCTGGCGGAGGAAACCGGGCTCATCATCCCGATCGACCTCTGGGTGCTCGACCAGGCGTGCCGCCAGACGCGGCGATGGCAGGAGCGCTTTCCGTCGGATCCGCCGCTTTCGATCAACGTCAACCTCTCCAGCCGCCATTTCTCCCAGGCGGGGCTGGCCGCCCACGTCGAGGAGATCCTCAAGGAGACCGGGCTCGACCCCTCGAGTCTGCGGCTGGAGATCACCGAGAGCGTGATCCTGGAGGACGTCAAGGCGATCTCGGACATGCTCCAGCGTCTCAAGGGGCTCAAGGTTCAGCTCTACCTCGACGACTTCGGGACCGGCTACTCGTCGCTCGGATATCTCCACCGGTTTCCGATCGACAGCCTCAAGATCCATCACTCCTTCGTGGGACAGCTGGGAAAGGCGGAAGGGCAGGGGGAACTCGTGCGCACGATCACGACCCTGGCGGGGAACCTCCGCATGGGGGTCGTGGCGGAAGGGGTCGAGACGCTCGATCAGGTGCGCACGCTGCGGGAACTGCGCTGCGACCGCGTGCAGGGGTTCCTTTTCTCGCAGCCGCTGCCGCCGGAGGAGGCGGAGCGCCTCATCGGGCGGCCGCTCCTCGGGGACGGAAACGGCCGCGGATAGCGGCGGCGGAGGTCAGAAGATCCCGCGCTCGGGGACCCAGACCACGTCTCCAGGCTGAAGGTCCAGATCCAGCTCGAGCCGTCCGTTGAGGATCGCGTCCAGGTCCACGGCGTATTTCCGGGTTTCCCCCGTGGGCGTCGTCCGCAGCACCATGACGCGCGAGGTGGCGGCGAACTTCGTGTAGCTTCCGGCGTGGCTGACGGCCATGGAGACGGTCATCCGGGCGCCGTTGGGGACCTCGACCTGGCCGGGCTTGTTGACCTGGCCCAGGACGTACGCCACGCGCACGGCCGAAGGGATGACGACGAGATCGTCCGGCCAGAGCTCCAGGTCGGCCTCCGGGTGTCCCTGGGCGAGGAGGCGTTCCACCTGGACGAGGTTGACGTGAAGGACCTCGCGTTCGGCGGGGCCGCGGCGCCGGACGACCTGGACGTACTCCTTGTAGGCGCGGTCGGTGAGCCCTTCGGCGGCGGCGATGGCCTGAAGCAGCGTCAGCCGGGAGGTGGGGAAGACCTCGTAGCCGCCGGGCTTGGTGACGCCCCCCATGACGTAAACCTTCCGGGGGGCGTACTCCTTGACGGTGACGGTGACGGACGGATCGTGCAGGAAGTCTTTTTCGAGGCGCTGCTTGAGGGTCTGCTCCAGCTGCGCGGTGGTTTTTCCGGCGGCCTGGACGGGGCCGATGAGGGGATAGGTGATCTTGCCCTCCTGAGGAATGCGGACTTCGAGCTGGAGGTCGGGCTGGCGGAAGACGCTGATGGCCAGGAGGTCGCCCGGGGCGAGGACGGGGTCCGGGGCGGGGGCGCTGCGCGGAACGGCGGCGGGGGGAGCGTCCGCCGCGGGGGCGGCGGCGAAGGGGGGAACCGGGGTCGGCGGAACGTCGGCGCGGCGCGTTTCCGTTTCGGCGCCGCAGGCGGACACCGCCAGGAGCGCCGCCGCGCAGGCGAAGTGCGTTTTCATGGAAGGCCATGCTACGGATCGGGCGCCGGGCGAGTCAAGGGGGCCGACCGGAACCGTTTGACACCGCGGCCGCGGGGCGGCCCTTCTTGCAACGCCCTTCCTTCGGGATACAATGAAGTCATGGAAGGAGCGGAAAAGATCCTCAAGGAAGCGTCCGATCTGCCCGTCGAAGAACGGGCCTTCCTTGTGGACTCCCTTCTGCGAACGCTGAACCGTCCGGATCCGGGAATCGATCGGCAATGGATCGCCGTTGTCCGTCAACGCCTCGCCGATCTGCGGGGGGGAGGCGTTCGGGCGATTCCCGCCGAAGACGTGTTTGCACGTCTTCGGGACCGCTTCGGGAGATGACCCTCTCGTTTCATCCCGAGGCGGCCGCGGAGCTTGAAGCAGCGACCGCCGCCTACGAGGATCGCGAGCCGGGGCTGGGACTGGACTTTATCCTTGAAGTACAGGCGGCGATCGAACGCATCGTCTCCTTTCCCGAGGCTTGGCCCATCCTGGACGGAGAGGTCCGCCGCTGCCTGGTGCACCGCTTTCCTTTCGGGATTCTCTACGCCTGCGAGGCATCCGGGATTCGTATCCTGGCGGTCATGCATCTCCACCGGGAGCCGGAGTATTGGAAACACCGCCGTGGGCCGACCGGAACCGTTTGACACCGCGGCCGCGGGGCGGTTCCAATAGGAAAGGGCGGCGGAGGGAGATTCGCATGAACATCCTGCCGGCGGCAATCGCGATCCTCGCCTTCCCTTCCGTTCAGGATCCGAAGATCTCCTTCGAAGAAAAGCTCCTGGCGACCATCCCGGACGACGTCCATGTCAGCCGCATCGTCTTCAGCCGGGACGGACGCCACGTGGCCTACCGCGGCATGCGCGGCGGCCGCTTCTTCGTGGCCGTCAACGGCCAGAAAGGCCCCGACTTCGCGGGCGTGAGCGAGGATTTTCTCCTCGCGCCCGACGGCCGGCCCGTCTACCGTGCCTTCAACGGCGCCGCCTGGGTGGTCCAGTTCGGCGCCCAGCAGGTGGGGCCCGCGCTGGCCGCCATCGGCAAGGCCGTCCTCAGCCCCGACGGCAAGAAGGTGGCCTTCGACGGCACCCGCGGGGGCTCGGGCGCCCAGGACAAGACCGCCTGGGCCATGTACGTGGGCGGCCAGAAGCTCGGGACCGACTACTTCGCCTGCGGTCCGCCCCACTTCAGCGCCGACGGATCGGTCGTCGCCCACTCGGTGCGCCTGGGCAAATCCGGCGACGCGAACCGGCCGTTCCATACCGTCCACGCCATGGTCGTGGGCGGCAAGGTCGGCCCCGAATGCGACGAGGTTTCCCATCCGTTCTTCGCCCCCAAGGGCAAGGCCATGGCCTACCGGGCGCGGCACGACGCCACCTGGACGATGGTCGTGGACGGGAAGTCCCAAGGCTCGTATGCGGAGCTGGGCGACCCGGTCTGGAGCCCGGACGGCAAGAGCCTGGCCTACCGCGCGGGCGGGGGCGCGAAGTGGACGGTGGTCGTCAACGGCAAGCCGGGCGAAGAGTACGCGTCCGTGGGCGATCCGGTCTGGAGTCCGGACTCCAAGAAGGTCGCCTTCCGGGCCATGCGCGGACAGGACGGCTTCATCGTCGTGGGAGACAAGGCGCTCGATCCGGCTCCCTACTTGGGCGATCCGACCTTCGGGCCGGACGGAACCGTGGTGGCCTACCCGGCCCGCAACGGCCCGCGCTGGGGACTCGTGGTCGGCGATCGCCGCCTTCCGGCGGACTATGACGTCCTGGAAGATCCCGTCTTCAGCCCGGACGGCAAGCGCGTGGCCTACCGGGCCATGTGGAAGTACAAGTGGATCATTGCGGTGGACGACGGCAAGGGCGAGATCTTCGACGCGGTGGGGGTGCCCGTCTGGAGTCCGGATTCCGCGAAGGTCGCCTACGCCGCCCAGAAGGACGGCAAATGGTACCTTGTGGCGGCCTACCGGCGCCTGGAACCGTTGGACGAGATTCTCACCCCTCCGGTCTGGTCGCCGGACGGCCGTAAGGTGGCCTTCGGGGCGCGCAAGGGGCAGGACCTCTTCTGGAAGGTGCTCCAGGTGCAGGACTAGAAAGGTCCGCGCCGCGCAATTCCCGGGGGAATAAAGGCTCCCGGTTTGTATTCTTTAATAGAGGATGGGTACCGGCGGGAGCACGGCTGGACGCGAACGGGGTCTGGCCCTCGTTCTGGTCCTGACGGTCCTCTTGGCGCTCGCCCTGGTGGCGACCCCCTTCGTCCTGTCGATGCTCCTTCACGAGCAGAGCGGGGCGGCGTCGCGCTTCTTCTCCCAGGCCGACTACGGCGCGGAGGGGGCCCGCAACTACGCCGTCTGGCGGCTCATGGCGAGCCTCGATCCCGTCGAACGGCGCGCCGGGGCCGGAGCCGTCAACACCTATCACTTCGATCCCGCCCAGGAGTTCGACATCCGGCTGACGGACGCCTATCTCCGGCGCCTGGGGATCTCCGATCCGCGCGGGGCCATCTGGGGCCTGACCGTTCAGGACGAGCAGGGCAAGCTCAACGTCCGGAGCGTTCCGGAGCGGGCGCTGGTGACCCTGGCGCAGGCGGTGACCGGCCGGGCGATCTCGAGCCCCCTTCAGTTCGAAACCGCGAGTCTGGCGGCGCCGAAGGATTATCTCACGCAATACTCCGGCCGGGATTCGGCCTGGATCTGCCCGCAGCGGATCCGCGAAGCCGGCGGTCCGGGAACTTCGGGCGCCTTCACGGTGGACAACCTTATGGTGCTGGGCCCGCGCGCGCGGATCCGCGCTTCGAAGCCGGGGCTGCGCCCGTTCGAGGGCCGGATCGCTTCCAACGCGATCCTCGGCAACGCCCCGGCGCCCGCCGGATTCACCACGGACCCGGCCCTTCCGCCCGGTTACGCCGACGGCGTGATCGAAGTCGAGATGCGCCACCCGGTCAATCTGAACACGGCGCGGCGGGAGACCCTGCTGGCGGTCTTCGAGGGGCTGGAGATTCACAACGTTCCTCAGAGCCGCGTGGACCGCGCCTCGGCGGCGCTCCTGGCCAACGCCTTCGTGGATCAGCGGATCGAGCGGCTCGATCAGTTCCTCCTGAAGCTTTCGGGCCTCGGGGGGCTGCGGCCCGAGCAGCGCCTGGCCGTGGCGATCAACGCGGTCTGTCCCACGGCGGCGCTCCTGGCGGGCTCCGGGACCGCGCCGTTCTGCTTCCGGTCGTACGACGTGTACACGGTGGAGGCCTTCGCCGCGGTGAACACGCCCGCGGGAACCGCGGCGGGATGGCGCGGGTTCCGCGAGGTGGCCAGCGTGTCCGCTCCTTCGCTCCTCACGCGGACGGTCGAGAGCGAGTATGACTTCGATCAGATGCTCAACCAGGGGGCGGACCTGGCGACGTACTTCCCCCGCGCGCGCGTCCTGGGAGGGTATCCCTTCGGCAGCCGGATGGTGACCTTCCCGCGGATCCCCGGCCCGGCCGGCGGGGAGCCCGGTCAGCTTTACGGTCCGAGCGACCTGGCGCTCAAGGCCCAGCAGCGGCCCGGTCCCGGCGGGAACGAAGCGTACGTGACGCTGGTGACGTCGCGGGACGAACGGGGCCGCTCCGAGTGGGAAGCCGCGCTTCAGGGCTGGCCGAATCCCCACGCGCGGGACCATTTCGACGCCGCGATCGAGGGACGCCGGCTTCAGGGAACGGCGCTGACCTATCCCTGGGGTCAGGTGTTCGTCACCCAGCCGCCCGCCACCGGCGGGGGCGGAGGGACAGGTCCGGAAGCATTCTTGTCGCCGGCGGGAATGCTTCCGGATGTCGCCGCCGGGGGCTTCGAGCTCTGGGTCCGCTTCGACGGTCCGCCCCCCAACCCCGTCACGATCTTCGATCTGCGCGAACAGGACTTCACCAATCGGATGACGCTCCGGGTCGAGAACAACGAGATCATCTTCACCGTCTGCGACAGCACGATCGGCGCGGCCGACCATCCGATCGACAACGGCGCCGCCGAAGTGCGCCAGCCCTTCACCCCCGAACGGGACACCTGGTACCACCTGGCCGCGTACTGGGAGGGCACCCGGTACGCGGAGCTGGCGCTTCTCGTGGACGGCTTCGCGCACCCGCAGCAGAAGTTCTCGCACGTCAATCCCGAGGGGCAGACCGTCCTCACCCGCCTCACGGGGGCGATGACGGATACCTCCACCTCGATCGGCCTTCAGGACGACAGCTTCCTGCCGCAGAACGTCACGGCTTTCGTGGGCACCGCCGGGGACAGCCCGACCGTGACGCCGCTTCTGGTGGGCGACGAGGTGATGATCTACGACCGCCCGGCCGGGACCCTCGTGCGCGGGGCGCGGGGGACGCGCCCGCAGCCGCATCCGGCCGGGGCGGCCGTCCAGATCTTCGGCTACTCCAGCCGCCTGCGGCGGGGAACCGTCCGGGTGGACGAGAATCCGCCGCGGTACCCGCCCTGCACGTACGACCGGCTGACGGCCGGAGGGGGCGCCGTCGCCTACGGGTTCGGCCCCGATCCCACCGCGACCGTCGCCGGAGACAAACAGGACGCCATGACCGGCGGCTGGTACGTGGACGCCTCGCAGTCGGACATCGGCGTCAACAGTCCGGACATCATGGCCTTCCCCGACCAGGGCTACATCTTCATCGAAAACGAGGTGATTTTTTACACGGGCCGGGACGCGTCGTCGCCGGGCGGAGACCCTTCGGCCAACGCGCGGTTCACGGGCTGCGTCCGCGCCCAGCACGGCACCACCGGCGCGCGGCACGATTCGGGACGGCCCGTCCGCATCTACGCCGTGCCGGTCACGGCGCTCGACGGATATCTTTCGCCCACGATCATCCAGGTGGGGGACGAGTGGTTCGGACCCGTCCAGCGCGATCCGGTGGGGCGTCCCTTCTGGACGTCGTTCGTGGTCAACGACAACGGGACGATGACGCCGCTGCCCCTGCGGCGCGGTCCGGCGGTCTTCGGCACGCCTCTGCAGGCCCACAGTCCCGGCGACCCCGTCCTGCCGACCTTTCTGGTGAGCGACACGAGCCTGTCGCCCACGCGATACAACCTGGGGCGCTACGATCGCGTGACGCTCGTGGATTCCTCCAACTACCGGGAGATGCACCGCGTGCGGCAGGCGGGGCCCCCGGTCGTCTGGTCGAACGCCACGGGGAGCTGGCAGCAGCAGATCTGGACGGGGATGTCCATCCAGGTTTCCGGCGGAGCGGGCCAGATCGCCGCCCTGGAAAATCCGGTGGGGCGCGAATTTCCGGCCGACGAGCTTTACACGCGCGTCCTGAAGTTTCCGTCCGGCGAACTTCTGGGCCTTCAGTGGATTCAGGCGGTCAATCCCTCCTTCACGGTCGGTCCTCTGGGGGAAGCCACGGTGGACGAGGTGAAAGCTTTCGCGTCGCCGAAGCGGGCGCTGCGGCTGGCGGCGGAGGCGTCGACCGACGCGGCGCAGCTGACGCTCGGCGGGCCTCCGATCGCCGAACGGGGCGGGCTTCTCAAGATCGGCGACGAATACGTCGGATACATGCGCGCCCAGGCCGGAGCGGTCACGCCGCTTCGACGCGGATGGCTGGGGTCGAACGCCCAGGTGCACGACGCCGGGGATTCCGTGATGGACCTGTACTTCATCCCCGTCTACGCGCTCCAGGGGGAGGTCGGGGCCACGGATCGGCGGATCCCGGTTCATCCGCGGCGGGGGGGCGGCGCCCTGCGGGATCTGCCGCCGCGGGGGTACGTGCTTCTCGATCAGGAAGTCGTCGGCTACGAATGGATCCAGGGCCAGGAGCTCGTGATGCCGCCCCGATGGGACGGCGTGACCGGACTCTACCGGGGGATGTTCGGAACCGCTCCGGCGTCCCATTCGGCGTCCTCGAGCCTGGCCTATGCGATTCCCTTCCGCTACTTCGACGGCTACAAGCCGCGCGAGTTCGACAACACGATGCCGTACTTCCAGTGGTCCACGCGGATGGACCTGGCGCGGTGGAGCAGTCTCTGGTGGGACCAGGAAGTGCCGCTCAACGACCCGAACGTCGTCGTCCACGCGCTCGTGCGGATCGACGCTCGCGGCGAATTCTGGGACAGCCCGGGGCTTTCGGACCGGACGCTGCTTCTGGATTTCACGGCCCCGCGGACGAAAAATCCGATCAACCGCGTGGGCTATCTCGAGGAGGCGGGGCAGTTCGACGTGAGGTTCCACGTGGAGTATCGTCCCGGGTCGTTCGACGCGACGCAGCCCTGGAACGCCCATTCCTGGAAGCGGGCGCCCAAGATCAAGGAGATCCGGGTGGACTATGACCGCCCGACGCAGACGCTTCACCGCGAAGACCGGTAACGACCTCCGGGGGGGCATGACGCTCGTCGAGCTCCTGGTGGCGTTCGTCATCCTCCTGATGATCATCGGGGCGCTCGTGTCCCTGACGACGCGGAGCCTGGAGAGCTGGACGGAGGGGGAAACCCGGAAGGAACGATACGACCGGGCGCGGACGGTCCTGGACGCGCTCGTGTCCGACCTGCGCAACCTCTACGTGGAAAACGAGATCTTTCTGGACGGCCAGAAGGTGCTCCTGCCGCCGATTCTCGCGTGCGACCTGGATCGGAACCGCGCGCCGCGGCTGCGGTTCGTCCGCTCGGGGCACCCGTCGGTGGTGAAGGTCCCGGGGGGGACGGGTGCCCCGGCTCGGCTCCTGCCGCCGATGTACTACGGAGCCACGTGGGAAATCGCCTACGTCCCCGATCCCGAGCCGGAGCGGGCCGTCCTCTGGCGGGCCGTGCGCCCCTTCGACCGCCAGCCGACGGCGGCGAGCCTGCTGCGCCCGCCGCCGCACTACAACCGCGCGTCGGACGGTTTCGGTTCGCGCTTCGTGCCGGTCGAGTCCGGAGTGCTCTGGGTCGGCTACCGCTTCTGGACGCAGTTCACGACGACGTGGGACGACGCCCATCCGGTGCGCCGCGTGGGGCCGCGCTCGCGGCAGCCTTCCGGGCCCGAGCGGCGGTGGGACTCCTGGCGCCGGGACGACAAGGAGTTCTTCTTCCACCGCCGGGCCTTCGATCCGACCAATCCGGACTTCGTCTACCCGGAGATCGTGGCGATCTCGGTCACGGTCGAAGGAGCGGGGCCGGAGACGCACGGGGTGAGGCTTCTGGAATCCTGCGACGAGCGCTCGAGCGTTCTGCGGCTGACGCACACGCAGGGACTGCCGGATCCGCCGTCCTTCGTGAAGATCGGGGCCGAGTGGATCGAGTACGCGGGGAAGACCTCGACGGAGCTGACGGGGCTGCGGCGGGGGCGCCGGGACACCGCGGCCGCGCCGCATCCGGCCGGGGCGGCCGTGCGGTTCGGAGAGACGTTCACCACGGAGGTGCGCCTGCCGGTCTATCGGGAGGCGCAGGAGCCATGAGGCGCCGGGGGGACGGATTCACGCTCCTGGAGGTCCTGATCGCGATCTCGATTCTCGTGCTCGGGGTCGCCTCGATTCTGCCGCTTTACGCGGTGGGGTCGGCGTCTCACCGGCGGGGGATGGACCAGGCGCAGGTGGCGTGGCTGGCGCCCCGGATCGCCGCGCGGCTCCAGGAGCGCCTGGTGGATCTGAACCCCAAGGACGTCCAGGGGTACGTGAAGCTTCTCGAGGACGGCGGAATCCTGGTGGACGACGCGGACGGACGCCTGAGCCAGGACCCCGCGGCCGCGTATTCCTTCCGCGCTTCCTTCGAGCCGATGATGCAGGTCGGGGACGCCCGGGATCCGATGCCGGCGGCGGCCTTTCTGCTCCGGGTCGAGATCCGCTGGCGGGACGGGCAGGAGCTTCTGGAGAAGTACGAGACGGTGGTGCTCCGGAAGCTCCTTCGTTGACGCCGCCGGGCGCCCGTGACAGAATGGCGGCCCGTCATGAAGAAGCGCGCGGCATGGGCGGCGTTCTGGGCGCTCCTGGCGGCTCCCGCCTGGGCGCTTCAGCAGGAGCGCGTGCCCGAGTCGGAGCCCGCCCGGCTCCCCGTGCGGTCCGCTCCTCCGGCGCGGCCCGAGGGGCTGTTCCTCAACTTCCTTCCGGCCGCCTTTCGGGGCGCCGCCGTTTTCGGCGGAGGGCTTTCGACGGGCCGGTTGCGCATGGATGTTCCCTTCGCGCTCGAGGTGGAAAGCGACGGCGTTCATCCGCCCGCCGAGTCCCGCCTGGAGTTCACCCGGATGGAATTCGACGCTCCCCTGGGGGGGATCGTGTTCGACTTCGATCTCGTGCGCGTCTCGGGACTTTTCTATCAGGGGCGGTGGGACGGCGAGGGGGTGCTGACCGAAAGCGACGGCGTGCGGCCCCCGGAGAGCCGGCCGGTCGATCTCGAGGGCGACGTCTACGGGCTCCGGGCGGCGGTGGAATGGCCCCTGGTGCGGTACCGGTCGGAGGGATTCGAGGCGTCGCTGGGGCCGGAATTCGGGCTCTTGTGGGTGCATCAGGAGCTGGAGCCGATTCCGGGCGCGGTGCGGCAGTTCGACGAGGATCCGGATCACATGGTGGGATCGCTGGGGCCGCGCCTGCGGGTGAAGGCGGTGCTGGGCGGCCTGGAGCTGTTCGCCGAGGGTTCGGCGGCCTACTGGTTCGACTCCCTGAAAGGCCGGGCGGTCGAGGCGGCGGTGGGGATCGGCTGGCGGCGCTGACGGGGATGAAGGGGGGCCGCGCCGCGTTCGTGGCGCTTCTTCGGGAGCGGGGGATCCGGCCGCGCCGGGCGCTGGGGCAGAATTTCCTTCTGGACGTCAATTTCCTGGAGGCGCTCGCGCGGGACTCCGGGGCCGGTCCGTCCGACGGGGTGATCGAGATCGGCTGCGGGCCGGGCAATCTGACCGAACGACTGGCCGAACGGGCCGGTCGGGTCTGGGCGTTCGAAAAGGATCCACGGCTGGCGGCCCTGGCGCGGGAGCTTCTGGCGGATCGGGCGAACGTCACGGTTCTCGAAGCGGACGGGGCCGATTTCGAGGCGCACGTGGATGCCGCGGCGTGTCCGCGCTGGCGGGTGGTCTCCAATCTTCCGTATTCCGACTGGAAGCGGCTGCTCCTGGCGGCGCTTTCGGCGCGCCGGCCGGTGGAATCCTACACGTTCATGGTCCAGGAAGACGTCTACGACCGCCTGCGGGCGCGGCCGGGGACGAAGCGGTACGGTCCGGTGCCCGCGCTCCTTCAGGCGACCTGCGACCTTCGATTCCTCCGGCGGGCGGGAAAGGAGCTTTTCTGGCCCGCGCCGCGGGTGGATTCGGCGGTGGTGGAAGTCCGGCGGAGAGAGGCGGGGCTGGACTATGCGGCGCTGGAGCGGCGTTTGAGGGATCTTTTCGCGCAGCGGCGCAAGAAATCCCGGGCGGCGGGGGGGCGGCGGGTGGAGGAGCTTTCTCCGCCGGAGCTTCTGGCCCTGGCGCGCGAGTCGGCTAACGCCGGAGGGGCGGAATCGTCTAAATAGGGGCGTTTCCGGCATGTAGTGCTTGACACGGCCCCGGGCGGAACTATGCTTTTTCAGTCTCGCGGGAGGGGCGTTTGGCGCTGATCGCGGACGAGACGATCCTTGAGATCAAGCGGGCCGTCGATATCGTCGAGATCGTCTCCGGCTATTTTCCGCTCAAGCGGGCCGGGTCCAACTACAAGGCGCTCTGTCCGTTTCACGACGAAAAGACCCCTTCCTTCAACGTCAACCCCGAGCGGCAGATCTTCATCTGTTTCGGTTGCGGCAAGAAGGGCGACGTGATCACGTTCGTCATGGAGCAGGAGCGGGTGGACTATCCGGAGGCGATCCGGATTCTCGCGGACAAGGCGGGGGTGCGGATCCGGTACCGGGACGGAAGCGGTCCGGAGGGGGTGGGCCGGGAGGATCTCTACCGGGTGAACGAATGGGCGGCGGGGGTGTTCCGCGCTCTTCTCAAAACGGCGCCGGAGGCCGGGGAAGCCCGGGCGTTCCTGGAACGCCGGGGGGTGAAGGAGGAGACGGCGGAACTCTTCCGGCTGGGGTTTTCGATGCCGGCGTGGGAGGACCTTCTCGGCCGGGCCCGGCGGGCGGGGTTTTCGGAAGAGCTTCTGGTGGCGGCGGGACTGGCGGTTCCCCGGGAGGGGCGGGGAGGCTGCTACGACCGGTTCCGCGGGCGGGTGATGTTTCCGATCACGGCTCCGCAGGGGCGGGTGGTGGGCTTCGGGGCGCGGACGCTGGGAGAGGAGCAGCCCAAGTTTCTCAACTCTCCGGAGACGGCGGTCTTCTCGAAGGGCCGGGGGTTCTACGGGCTCTCGTGGGCGCGGGAGGAACTGGAGCGGACGCGGACGGTCTACATCGTGGAGGGCTATCTCGACGTCGTCGTTCCGTACCAGGCGGGGGTCCGGGGGCTGGTGGCGACGCTGGGGACGGCGCTGACGCGGGACCATTTGAAGGTGCTGCGGCGCTACGCGGACAAGGTGGTCCTGGTCTTCGATGCGGACGCGGCGGGGCAGAAGGCGAGCGAGCGGGGGCTGGATCTTTTGCTCTCGGAGAACATGGACGTTTTCGTGGCTGAGCTTCCCGCGGGGATGGATCCGGACGACGTGGTGCTCAAGCACGGTCCGGAACGGCTGCGGGAGTGTCTGGAGCGGCCGAGGGAGATTTTCGATTTCCTGATGGCGGCGCTTTCGGCGCGGCACGGGGAGGGGACGCCGGCGGCGAAGGCCCGGATCGTGGAGGAGATGATCGAGCGCCTGGGGCGGATTCCGGACCCGGTCAAGCGGGAGCTTCTGCTTCAGGCCCTGGCGGCGCGGTTCGGGCTGGAGGAGCGGACGCTGCGGGCGCGGCTGGAGCGGGCCGCGGCGGACGCGGAGTCCCGGGCGGGAGAAGGAGGAGATCGCGGGCCGGCGCCGGAGGGGGCGGAGCCGCCCGCCGCGCGGGCGGCGCGGGAGGCGCTGGCGTGCGCCCTGGCGGACCCCGGTTGCGCGGCGCGCCTGCGTCACGAGGTGCCGCCGGAGCGCTATCCCACGGAAACCCTGCGGAAGCTGGCGGAGGCGGCGTATGCGCTTTTCGACCGGACGGAAGCGATGGAAGGCCGGGAGCTTCTGGCGGCGCTTCGGGAGCCGGCCCTGATCGAGGAGGCCGCGGGGATTCTGGCGATCGAGGTGACGCGGGAGACGGCCCCGGGGCGGTTCCGGGGGGCCCGGGAGGCGCTCGAGCGGGAATTCTTCCTGGAAGAATCCCGGAGGCTGCGGGCGCGTTTAAGGAATGCGACGCCCGAGGAAGAGGTCGAGCTGCTCCGCCGGGTCATGGAGGCCCGACGGGCGCGTCCTCGGGATCACGGGCTTTTTCCGGGACGCTAGGCAGGAGGCAGGCCCATTTCCCCTTCGAGCGAAAGATACCCGCCGGAGGCGGGACCGGACGTGGAGGACGGCGACGTCGTGGCATCGGAGCGTAGATTCGAACCGCTGGCGGACGACATGAACGAGAAGCTCAGCCCGGAGGTCCGGAACCTCATCGAGGAAGGCAAGAAGCGCGGGTTCGTCACGTACGACGAGCTCAACAAGGTCCTTCCGGACGACATGGTCTCTCCCGACAAGCTCGACATGATCCTCCAGATGATGGACGACCTGGGGATCGAGATGGTGGAGACCGCGGCCGAGGGAGAGAAGGAGGCCTCGTACGACGACGAGGAGGAGCGCGAGTTCGAGGAGCCTCAGGAATTCGAGCCCAAGCGGGGCTCCGTCTCGGAGAAGATCGACGACCCCGTGCGGATGTACCTGACGCAGATGGGGGAGATCCCGCTTCTTTCGCGGGAGGACGAGCTGCGTCTGGCCAAGCGGATCGAGATCACGCGCAAGCGTTTCCGCACGAAGGTCCTGGAGTCCCCGCTGGCCGTGATCGAGGCCATCCAGATCCTCGAGGACGTCAAAAACGGCGAGCTCGCGTTCGACCGGACGCTCAAGGCGGACAGCGCGATCGACGTCTCGAAGTTCGAGGTGCTCGACCGGCTCCCGCAGGTGATCGACCGCCTGCGGCAGCTCGTGTTCGACGCGCACGAGTGCTACGACAAGATCCTGCATCAGCGGCTGACGGCCAAGCAGCGGGCGCGCCTCCAGCGCCGGCTCCGCGAGGACCAGCGCAAGTGCGTGGTCATGCTCGAGGAGATGAACATTCAGTCCAAGAAGATCAAGCCGATGATGGAGAAGCTGGAGGTGCTCTCCCGCCGGATGGACGAGATCGCCCACGAGATCGAGGAGATCAAGGCGGGGCGGGGCCACCGGATGCGGCTGCCGGCGCTCAAGAAGGAGCTCGACCAGTGCATGATGCAGGCGCTGGAGTCGCCGGACGAGCTGCGCGCCCGCGTGCGGGAGATCCGGGAGCGCTTCGAGGACTACGAGAAGACGAAGCGGAAGCTCTCCAGCGGGAACCTGCGGCTCGTCGTCTCGATCGGCAAGAAGTACCGCAACCGGGGCCTTTCGTTCCTGGATCTCATCCAGGAGGGGAACACCGGCCTCATGAAGGCCGTGGAGAAGTACGAGTACCGCCGGGGCTACAAGTTCTCGACGTACGCCACGTGGTGGATCCGGCAGGCGATCACGCGGGCGATCGCCGACCAGGCGCGGACGATCCGCATTCCGGTCCACATGATCGAGACGATGACGAAGCTGCGCAACGTGGCCAAGAAGCTCGCGCAGCGGCAGGGCCGGGAGCCGTCGCTGGAGGAGATCGCCAACGAGTCCCAGATCTCGCTCGAGGAGACCAAGCGGGTGCTCAAGATCGCCAAGCACCCGATTTCGCTCGACCGGCCGATCGGCGAGGGGGACGATTCCTATTTCGGCGACTTCATCGAGGACGAAAGCGCCGAGAGCCCCGTGGCGGCCGCGACGCACGAGATGCTCAAGGAGAAGATCGAGACGGTGCTTCAGACGCTCTCGTTCCGCGAGCGGGAGATCATCAAGCTGCGGTACGGGATCGGGACGGGGTACACGTACACCCTCGAGGAGGTGGGGAGGATCTTCAAGGTGACCCGGGAGCGCGTGCGGCAGATCGAGGCCAAGGCGATCCGCAAGCTTCAGCACCCGATCCGCTCGCGGAAGCTCGAAGGGTTCCTGGAAGGGCTCTTTCCCCGGCGGGCCGGCGAGGAAGTCCGGGACGGCGCGGAGCGGGAGTGAGGAATCCGCCGCCGCCGGAATCGGATCGGAAATCGCGGGGCTTCTTGCCTCCGCGGCGCGGATGTGTATGATGGGGGAGCCTTGAGACCCGCGATGGAAACGACCGGATGGCTTCGCGCAAGATCGACGCTCTGATTCCGCTCCAGGAGCTGGATCTCCAGATCCATCGTCTCAGGGTCCAGCGCGCCGAAAAGCCCCGCCCGCTCGCCGCCTCGGAAGAAAAGCTCGCCCACGCCCGCCGGAATCTCGAGGCGCTGCAGGCCGAAATCAAGGCCCTGAAGCTCGAAGGTCAGAAGCGCGAGCACGCCGTCAAGGAGTACGACGAGAAGATCGCCAAGCTCCAGGCCCAGGCCCTCCAGGCGCGCAAGAACGACGAATATCAGGCCTTCCAGAAGGAAATCTCCGGCGTCAAGGCCGACAAGGGACGCGTGGAGGACGGCCTGCTGGACATCTACATGCAGATCGACGAGAAGGCCAAGCTCGAGAAGGTCCGGCAGGAGGAGCTGCGCCAGGCCGAGTCCGAGCACGCCGCCGCCCGCAAGAAGGTCGAGGGGGAGATCGAGGAGCTCGACCGCCAGATCGAGGAGCTGCTCTCGCGCCGGCAGGGGGTGACCTCCGCCGTGGAGAAGGACGTGCTGCGGCTCTACGAGCGGATTCTCGAAGCCAAGGAGGACGGGACGGCGCTGGCGGCGGTCGGGAAGTACGAGGTCGTGGAGGAGGAGGGGAAGGTCACCTACTGGCAGTGCGAGGGGTGCGGCGTGGGCCTCAACATGCAGGACGTCAACCTTCTCATGATCGGCAAGGATCTTCAGACCTGCCGCAACTGCTCCCGGATTCTCTTCCTCAAGCCCCAGTAGCCCCCGGTCGGCATCCCGCCGGATAGAAGGCCAGCCTCACGTCGGCCACGCGGAAGACGTCCCGCGCGCGCAGCGGCTCGTCCGTCACGCGGCGATTCCCGATCCAGGTTCCGAAACGGGTGCCCAGGTCCTTGAGGAAACAGGCGTCCCCGTTGCGGTACACCTCGGCGTGACGCGGATCCGCCTCGGGGTGCCGCACCACGATCGTGCAGCGGGGATCGCTGCCCACCCGGAGGGACGTTCCGACGATGGGGAATTCGACGCCCTCCTCGGGCCCGTCGAGGGGCACCACCCGCGGCGACCGCTCCAGCCGCCCCGCCTGCGTGCGCAGGTAGGCGCGGGCGGCTTCCGCGCCGGCCTCGAAGCGGAAGTAGCTCTGCATGCCGAGATTGTTGAAGATCACCTTGACCTTGGGCTGGACGTCCACGAGCACCAGCGCCCCGCCGCGGCGCTCGAGGGTCGCCGCCAGGTCCATGAGATAGCCGAAGCCGGCGCTCGTCACGTAGGAGACGTTTCCCATGTGGATCGAGACGAACGTGGTGCGGGCGTCCAGAACGCGGTCCAGCCGCTCCTTGAGGAGCGCGGCGTTGGAGGCGTGGACGCCGCCCTCGACGAGGATTTCCAGCGAGCGCGGCAGGTCCAGGATGGGCGAGGCGCGAAGGACGAGCTCGGGCATACCCGAATTCTATCCCGGGTCCCGGGATCAGGGGAGGACCCTCGACGGATCCGCCTTGGGAACGAGGCGCCGGCCCAGACCCAGGCAGCTCCGGCACGCCCAGAGGACGTTCCGGAAGATCCAGCCCCGCCCCTCGCAGGCGGTGCAGGGCAGCTCCGTGCAGATCTCCTCCATCTCGGGGGGAGGCTTCGGGGCCTCGCACTGGCGGCAGTCGATGTACCCGTCGCGGCACTTCTCGCAGCGGACGAGCCTCTCGACGCCGGTGCTCTTGCAGGGCGGGCAGTTGTCCAGCTGGAAGCCCACCTTGTTGATCATGCGTCCGCTGCCCTTGCAGGCCTTGCAGACGAACTTGATCTCCTTCTTGCCGTGGCAGTTCGTGCAGCGGAGGCGACCCTCGCCGCCGCAGACGGAGCAGTTCGCGGCGGCGCGGATCGACTTGACGAGCGCCGCCAGGTGCTCCCGCACGGCCGCCTCGGGCGCCCGGATGGACTGGAAGGCCTCCGCCGGACGCTCGAACCCCCGCTTCTTCTGATGAATCATTCGGAGCATCGCATAGGCCCAGACGTAGCGCACGAGGGGCGTGTCCACGGCGCGGTGCTCCTTAAGCCAGGCCAGCACGGCCAGGTCGAAGTCCCCGGCCGCGATCCAGCCCTGCAGGTCGCGCACGACGTGGCCTTCGGGGGTCCCCGGGATTCCGTTGCGGACGACGAGCCCCAGGATCTGGGCGGCCCGGTCGGTGTCGGGAGTGCGGGGCGCGTGGCCCAGATGCCCGGCGCCGAAAAGGGAGAGCGCCTCGGCCGCCGAGGAGGCGCCGGATTTCCGCAGCGCCGCGATCTGCTCGGCCAGGAACGCCACCGCGTTCTGGTGGAGCGCCGGCGTGAGCTTGAGAGGATCCCGCATCCAGGGCTGGGAGAAGTAAAGCTGGAGCTTTTCGAGGGAGGCGCCCTGGAGATCCCACTCGCGGTCGCTGCGGGAGAGGAAAAGCATCGCGGCCGTGGCCAGCTCGTAAATCTCCGGGTGGCGCGCGCGCTGGACGCGGAAAGCCTCCCGGGCGGCGAGCCGTTTGGCGTCGTCGGCCCGCTGGGCGGGGTTCAGGAGAACGCCGAAGGCTTCCTCCAGGGGGGGCGTTCCGGGAGGCGCCGGATCCGGGCGCGGCGCCGGCGCGGGCGTCTCCGGGCGGCGCGCGATCTCGCTGCCCAGACGGTCCCGGCAGAGACGCATGAGCTGCATGATGAGCATGAGCTTCTTTCCGAGAGCGTCGTTCTCGGGGAAGAGATCGACGACGCCCGCGTAAAGCTCGCGCGCCTGGGTCACCTTGGCGATGGCTTCCCGGATCCTGGGCTGCTGCTCGGCCACGGAGGAGAGGGCCATCGCCGCTTCGAAGTCTTTCTTGGCGGCTTCGTAAAGCTCGTCGGCGTTTCCGAGGAGTTCCCGGGGATCCTTGACGATCTTCTCGACCTCCTCCTTGAGAAAGGTCCGCAGGCCCGCGTCGGTGGCGACTTCGTAATGAGTCCCCTTGTCGGCCACGCGGCCGGCCACGCGGCCGCCGTCCTTGAGGACCACCACGTCCGCCGCCAGCGGAAGGGCCCCCAGGAGGAAAGACAGGATCAGAACGCCCCGGCGCATTCGATACCCTCCCCGGATGAGGAACCGCAGACGCAAATTCAACACGTTAGACGCGCGGTGCGCGGCGAAGTTTGCGAAAAAAAGCGCGGAGATTTCACTTCTTCGGCTCGACACGGGGAGTCATGACGTCCCCCACGGGAGCCGTGCCGCGGCGCAGGAAAAGAAGCGCGTAGCAGGTATCCAGGACGTCCGTCGGAGGGATGTCGTCCCCGTTGTCCCACCGCCCGTCGGCCTGCTGTCCCTTCAGGAGAACTTCCGCCCCTTCCCGATACCACCAATGAGAACCCAGCTTCTCGTAAAGGCCCAGGGTTCCGACGCGCTCGAGGCCGTAGAGGAAGTAATAATGGCGCGCCTTGCCGAGGCCCGGGTTCTCGGTCACCGACCAGTTCCGGACGAGCCAGGCGAATCCGTCGTAAATCGCGCGGTCCACGGACTCGGAAGCCTTCTTGCCGAGCTGCTTGCCGAGGATGGACTTGGCGATGATGAGGCTTCCCACTCCGGCGGAGGTCATCGAACCCGTCACGCGCTCTTCCTCGGGCCGGCCGCCTTTGGCGATGTAAGCCCAGCCACGCGCGCGATCCTCGCCGGACGGAGCGTAGACGCTTCGCTCGCCCGCCTTGAAGTCCGGAGACCGGTCGAGCTTGGGGCCGTCCTTTTCCTGGGAGGAGATGATGAAATTCATGGCGCGAAGGACCGCCCCGGGATCCACGGCGACCTTCATGCGCGTGGCGCTTTTGAGGCCGAAAAGAACGATCTGGGTGGCGGAGATGTCCTCGTCGCTTCCGACGTGCCCGAGCGGCTTGCCGTACCGCCAGCCGCCCTTTTCCGTCTGCTCTTCCAGGAGGGCGCGGACGATGCCCGACAGGAAGGCCAGATTCTGGGGGGAGGGCGTGTATTTGGGCTCCTTGAAGTCGCCGACCCGCTCGGAAAGTTTCAGGCCCTTCTTCTTCATAAGGTCGGCCTGGGCGGATTCGTGGAGCGCCTCGAACGCCATGAGGATCGCGGCCCGGTCGTAGTGGGTGATGATGTTGCCCCGCTGGCCGGCGTACTCCTTGAGGAAGGCAAAGCCCTTTTCGATCACCGGATCGTTGTGGGGCACGTCGCTCTTGAGGAGCGCCAGGAGCGAGAACGCCGCGAGGCCGGGTTTGTTGTGATAGCCCACCTTGCCGGGTTCGTAGGTGCGGCCGCCGCTGGATTCGCCGAAGTGGCCTTCGGGCTTCTGCTGCGCCTTGAGCCAGTCCACGCCCCGGCTGATGGCCTCATCCACTTTCTTGAGGAATTCGGCCGGCGTATCCTGCGAGGGCGAAAGAAGCAGACAGAAGGCGAGAGCGCTCATGGAAAGGACCTCCGGTTCTCCACACCTGTCGTTCCCGCTCCCGCCGGGAGTGTTCCGCCTTTCCCGGGGCTCGCCCCCCCGAGGACGCCTAGATTATCCGTTCGGGCCTCGGGCAGGTAGGAAAATCACCCGACCCTCCCCGTCCGCCCCAGCCCCTCGGCGCCCCGCCCGGCGGGACAGCCCCGTCCGTCGAGGTGGTGGAGGGGGCGGGATTCGAACCCGCGAGTCGGCGGAACCGACTACCGGTTTTCAAGACCGGCCCAATCGACCGCTCTGGCACCCCTCCGGGGGCCGAGGGCGCCGCGGCGATCAGGCTATCGGAGGAGTCCCGGAGGGTCAAGCGGACTACGGCCGCGCCTCGCGCCGCGAGCGGAAGAACGAGCGGATGAGGTCCGCGGCGCGCTCCGCCCGGACCCCCCGCACGACCGGAATCCGGTGGTTGAGCCGCTTCTCCGAGACGATGTTGAAGACGCTTCCGCAGGCCCCCGCGATCGGGTCGTCCGCCCCGTAGACGATCCGCGCCACGCGGGACAGCACCAGCGCCCCCGCGCACATCGGACAGGGTTCGATCGTGACGTAAAGCTCCGCCCCCTCCAGACGCCAGTTCGCGAGCGACTCCGCCGCCTGGGTGATCGCGATCATCTCCGCGTGCGCCGTGGCGTCCCGCAGGGTTTCGACCTGATTGTGCGCCCGGGCGAGGATCCGGCCGTCCTTGACGATCACGGCGCCCACGGGGACTTCGCCCGCCGCGGCGGCGCGCTCCGCCTGCCGCAGGGCCTCGTCCATGAAATGCTCGTCTACGTTCACGATTTCCATTCTAGCGGTCCGGGAGAGGCGGACAAGGCGGCCTTCACGACCGCAGCAGAAGCCACGCGAAGGCCCCCGCGGCCGCCGCCGCCGCGGCCGCCCAGAGCGCGATCCTTAGCGGAGAGCGACCCGCGGCCTCCGGCCGGCTTCCTTCCGGCCCGACCGGAATCCCCACCGCCTTGCGCAAGGCCGCGATCGCCTCCGGCAGCGTCCGGTAGCGCTGCGACGGCTGCTTGGCGCAGATCTTCCGCAGGACGGACTCAAGCGCTTCCGGAACCTCCGGATTGTGCGGACGTACGGGCGGCAGCGGGTCGTGAATCTGCTTGCGCAAGGTTTCAACGAGGCTGCGGCCTTCGAACGGCTTGCGCCCCGTGAGCATCAGGTAGAGGAGAATCCCGCACGAATAGAGGTCCGCCGGGGGGCCCGCGGATTCGCCCATCGCCTGCTCCGGCGCCATGTAGGCCGGCGTTCCCACGACGTTGCCGGAAAGGGTCAGGATCGTGTTGGCCTCCGCGTCCTTGGCCAGCCCGAAGTCGATCACCTTCGCGCGTCCGTCCGCCGTCAGAAGCACGTTCGCCGGCTTCACGTCCCGATGCACGACGCCGCGGCCGTGCGCGTGATCGAGCGCCGAAAGAATGTCGCAGACGATTTCGACCGCCCGCCGCGGCGGGAGCTTCTTCTCCCGCACGATGAGGTCCACGAGGGACCCGCCCTCGACGTACTCGGACACGATGTACGTGTGCGGGCCGTCCTGGCCCATCTCGAACGTCTCGACGATGTTGGGATGCTGGAGCCGGAGGGTCGTGTCCGCCTCGCGCTTGAAACGCCCCTGGATGCCGGGCATCCGGCTGTACTCCTCCGTGAGGATCTTGATCGCCACCTTCCGGCCGGTCTGGGCGTGTTCGCCCAGGTAGACGGCCCCCATGCCTCCCTTGGCGATCCGGCGGACGACGCGCCAGGTCCCGATCGTGCGTCCCTCGAAGGGATCCTTCCGCGCCGCCGCGGGCGCGGCCGCCGGGGCGGCCGGCGCCGGCGCCCCGCCGCCGCCCAGGATCTCCTCGGCCACGATCTCGAGATAGGCCCGGCAGGGCTCGCACTTGTAGCGGCGCTGCGCCTGGAAATCCGGAACGGTGAACCGCCGGCGGCACTGCGGGCACCGAAGGACCGCCGTGCCCTGATGAGCCACGACGCGCGCCACCTGCTCGGGCGGCGCCGCCCCCAGGTTCAGGACGACCTGGGCCAGCGTGAGCGACACTCCCTGGTCGCGGAAGCCCTTCTGCGTGGCCAGGCATTCCTGGAGCTTGGCCTCCGTGAGAACGCCCAGGCGCACGAAGAGCTCCGGCTCGGGTTCCCGGATTTCGGCCGTCGCCATGGCGAGGCCCATGATATCGCCGCTCCCGCGCCCCTGTACATGGATTCCTCCTTCCCGGTCCCCGGAAGGTTCCGTATAATTCCTGATGGCCCAGGCGTCTCCGGGGGGGTAGGGCCCGCCGGCGCGGCATTTCCATCCGGACCGCGGTTCGTCGCCGACCGTCGCCTGCGGCCCGGTTGGAGCCGGACGTGACGGAACTTCAAGGATCGGGAGATGTCGGCCGCCAGCTGCTCCTGGGCAAGAAGCTCCTGGAGCGCGGGTTTCTCACCCCCGATCAGCTCCGCGAAGCCCTGACCGAACGCGCGCAGAGCCTTTCCCAGGGAAATCCCCGGCCGCTGGCGGCGATCCTTCTTCAAAAGGGATTCGTCACCGAAAGCCAGCTCCGGATCGCCCTGGACGAGACGTCCGGGCAGGCTTCCTCCCCCCGCGCTTCCTCCGCGTCCGCCGCCTCCGCGCCTCTTCTGGCCCCCGCTCCGACGGCCTCCGCTCCGGAACGGCTGGGGAAATACGAGCTCCTGCGCGAACTGGGCCGCGGCGGCATGGGCGTCGTCTACGAGGCGCGCGACGCGGACCTCGGCCGCAAGGTCGCCCTCAAGCTCATGATCACGCCGGCCGGGGCCGATCCCAAGGAAGTCGCCCACGACGAGGAGCGCTTCGTTCAGGAAGCCCAGCTGACCGCCAAGCTCAAGCACCCCAACATCGTCACCGTCTACGAGGCGGGGATCCTGGACGGCCGCCGCTTCATCGCCATGGAGCTCGTGGAGGGGTTGCCCTTCTCCCAATGGCGCAAACAGAGCGGTGCGTCCCTCAAGCAGCAGGTGGCGGTTCTGCGCGACGTGGCGCTGGCCGTCCATCACGCGCACGAGCAGGGGGTCCTCCATCGGGATCTCAAGCCGCGCAACGTTCTCGTTTCCCCGGACGGGCATGCGTACGTCACCGACTTCGGACTGGCCAAGCCGCTGGGGACGAAGGTTCACGCCTCCCTCACCGGCTCCGGGGCGGTCGTCGGCACGCCCGCCTACATGAGCCCCGAGCAGGCTCAGAGCGGCCACCGGGTCGATTGGCGGACCGACATCTGGTCCCTCGGGGTCATGCTGTACGAGATCCTGACGGACCGGACGCCGTTCACCGGGGAGTCGCCCCTCGAAATTCTGATGAAGGTGGTCAAGGACGACGTCGTTCCGCCCAGCCGGGCGGCCACGGGCGCCGCGGCGCGCGAGATCGACAAGGCGATCGAGAACGTCTGCCTGAAGGCCCTGGCCAAGCGGGACCGGGACCGCTACCCGACCGCGCGGGCGTTCGCGGAAGATCTCACCCGGTGGCTTTCCGGCCAGGAAGTCCGCACCGTGGCGCCCCGGCCCGTCCGGAAGCCCTCCTACGTGCGGGCGGCCGTTCTGGGGGCGGCGATCGGCGTCGCCGGCGTCGGAGGGCTCATGCTGGCCGTCTCCGTGCGCCGCCCGTCGGTGACCGCGGAGCTCGCGGAGGCTCACCGGCACATGGACGAGGAAAACTACACGGAGGCGCTGATCGCCTTCACCCGCGCGCTGGCCAAGGATCCGGAGAACGCCGGGGCGATCGAGGGGGAGCGCCGCGCCCGCGAGGCGCTCCGCCGGAAGTCCCTCGAGCGGGAACAGCAACTCCGGGCCGCGCTGGAGGCCGCCCGGGGGGACGCCGAACGCGCCCGGCGCGAGGCGGAAGAGAAGGCCCGCGCGGAGGAGCGGGCGCTTTCTCCCGAGGAGCGCGAAGCCCTGGCCGCCCAGCGTGCCGCCGCCGAGGAGCGCGCCCGCCGCGCCGAGGAGGAGGCGCGCCGGGCGGACGAGCAGCTGCGCCTCACCCGGGGCGTCCCCGCGGCGCGGCCGTCTCCCGGAACGGGCCCGGCGGACGACGCATGGAAGGACGCCGTCAACCTCCTGGGCGTCGTGGAGCTTCCCCGGAACGTCGTTTCCGGCACCTGGACCTGGAGGGAAGGGGCCCTCGCGTCCGGACGGGAACCCTTCGCGCGCGTGGAAATCCCGTACGTGCCTCCTGAGGAGTACGACCTGCGGGTCGTGTTCCGCCGGAAAACCGGGACGGACGCCGTGGCGCTCATTCTCGGCGCGCGGGGCGGCGCGCCGATCGTCTGGGCGCTCGGGGCCGCCGGGAATACCTCACTGGCGCTTCGCCCGCCGCCCGTCGAAGGGCCTCCTCCGGTCGGTCCGCCGGTCCTGGAGAACGACCGGCCGTACACCGCCGTGATCCAGGTGCGGCGGCAGCGCGTCCGGGCGCTTCTCGAAGGACGCCTCGTGGAGGAGCGCGAGGGAAGCTTGGAGGAACCGGCGTCGGATCCTTCCTGGAGGCTCGGGGGGGACGCGGTCCTGGGGCTCGGAAGCCATGAAAGCCCGGCCGTCTTCCAGCGGGTGGATCTTCTGGAGGTCACGGGACGCGGGCGCCGCGCCGTTTCGGCGCCGATGCCGGTCTTCGTTCCGCCCTCCCGTTCCGGGGCGCCCCTTCGGCCGGGCCTGGTCGGCGAGTACTACTACGGGGCCAACTTCGAGGCGCTCGCCCTGCGCCGCGTGGATCCGGTGGTGAGCTTCGAATGGGGCGAGGGCCCGCCGTGGACGGGCGGTCCGAAGGACGCCTTCTCGGCTCGCTGGCGCGGGTACCTCCACGCCCCGCGTCCCGGCCGTTACACCTTCTCGGTGGAGGCCGACGACGGAGTGCGCGTCCGCCTCGACGGCCGGCAGATCCTGTCGAGCTGGGGGCTTCACGCGGAGCCGCCCAAGCCCGTGGCGTGCGTGCTCGAGGAGGGCTACCACCGCCTGGAGGTGGACTACTACGACCGCGCGTACCGGGCGTCGATCACCCTCCAGTGGGCGGAGGGATCGGGCGGTGCGGCCGCTCCCATCGGCGCGCGTTCGCTGTTCCACGACCCTTCCGAGTTTCAGCCCCTGCCCGTCCAGCGCGTGACGGAACTCATCGCCGTCCTGGCGGGGCACTCGAACGTCGTCACGGGCGTCGCCTTCGCTCCGGACGCGAGCTTCGCGGCGACGTCGGGCGAGGACCGCCGGGTGCGGATCTGGGATCCCGTGACGCGCCGCGAGGCGTCCTCGCTGGGCGCGACGCCCTCGGGGCTTCTGGCGGTGGCGGTTTCGCCGGACGGCCGTTACGTCGCCGCGGCGGGGGCCGACGGGCGCGTGCGGGTGTGGGAGGGCGGCCGGGGGCCCGAGATCCGCGTGCTGGAGGGCCATGCGGGGCACGCGTCGTCGCTGGCGTTCCACCCTTCGGGGCGCCTGCTGGCCTCGGGCGGATACGACCGGAAGATCCGGCTCTGGGAGGTGGACGGCTGGAAGCTGCGGCGCGAGCTGGAGGGCCACGGCGGCTCCGTGGACGGCCTGGCCTTCTCGCCGGACGGAACGATGCTGGCTTCGGGCGGCGCGGACCGGCGCGTGCGCGTCTGGGACGTGGAGTCCGGCCGGGAGCGGAAGGTCCTGGACGGGCACGCGGACGGGGTGACGGCCTGCGCGTTCAGCCCGGACGGGACGCTCATCGCGTCGGCGGGGCGCGACACGCTGGTGAAGCTGTGGGATCCGGAGACGGGACGCGAGCTGCGCCGTCTGCGGGGCCACACGGGGGAGGCGCTTTGCCTGGCCTTCAGCCCGGACGGGAGGCTTCTGGCCTCGGGCGGAGCGGACGCCATGGTGCGGCTGTGGGATCCCGCCACGGGGAAGGAAGTCCGAATCCTTCCGGGACACGGGGACCGCGTGACCGGCGTGGCGTTTTCGCGCGTCGGGGCGCTCCTGGCCTCCGTCGGTTCGGACACGTCGGTCCGGCTCTGGGACGTGAAGTCCTGGTAGAACGGAGGAGCGGGATGAAAGGCGGGACGGAGCGGAGAAAGTATCCACGGTCGAAACCGGAACCCGGAACGTCGATCGCGGTGACGGCGGGAGACGGATCGGACGAGCCGAATCTGGCGCTGCGGCTGATCGACGTGAGCGCGATCGGCGCGTGCGTGGAGACGCCGCGGCCGCTGGCGGAGGGGGGCGAGGTTCGGGTCGAACTGATTCTTCCGGGCCCGGGCGGGGGGCGATTCTCAAGGCGCGGGACCGTCCGCTGGGCGCAGTCGCTCGAGGCGGGCGGAGCGCGCTCCCATGTGGCGGGGCTCGAGTTCGAGCCGCCGGTGGAGGCGCTGGCGGGCCGCGCCGGCGAGTCGGCGGTTCTCGACGTGCTCCTGACGCTCCGGATCGCCGTGGCGCAGCTGCGGCTTTATCCCAAGGACAGTCCGCAGGTCCTCAAGGTGCTCACGGATTGCTACCACTCGGTTCATTCGTATCTGACGCACGCGGCGTCGCTGACGCTTTCGCGGACCGAGCGGGGGCTTCTGGTCAACGGCCGTCCGCTTCCTCCGGCCGGGACGGTGAGCGAATCGCTGGAGGCGGCGGCGCTCGGGCTTCTTTCGGACGCGCAGGTGAAGAGCGTGACTTTCTCGAAGGGGCTGACGCTGGAAGAGCTGGGGACCTTCCTGCACGCCCTGACGCGGAAGTTCTGGGACGTGAAGGACGGAAAGGAGATCAACCGGCGGCTGCGGGCGGAGCGGGTGCTGCGGGTGTCGGTGGACGAAGTGACCTATGTGGCGCTGGGGGAAGGGGATCTGGTCATCCAGGACGCGGCCCGGAAGCTCGAGGGGTCGAAGACGGAGCTGGGGAGGCTTCTGGAAGGGCTCGATCAGCTCGTGGAAGCCGCGGAACAGGGCGGTCACGGCGGGGAAGGGCGGATGCTTCTGGTGAAGCGTCTCCTCGAACGGGATCCGGGGCTTCTGGCGAGGGTGCAGGGAGGACCGACCGGGGAAGGCGGGGCGGGGGAAGGCGGGGCGGCGCCGGGGACCGGAAGGATTTCGTTCGAGGCGGCGCGGGACGCGCTGGGGGATCTGGCGCGGGTTCTGCCGTCGGCGCCGGAGAATCTCCGTCCGGTGCTTCGCCGGGTGGGGCGGACGCTGGCGGACGCCTTCCGTCACGATCCGAATCTGGCGGCGCTGATGGAGGGGCTTCTCGAGGAGGTTCGGGAGGAGCGGCCGGCCGCCGTGGAGTCCGGGGGATCGGGGGCGGAGCGTCGAGCGGGGGAGATCCTGGCTCTGGCGGAGGACGAGCGGATCGCCGCGATGGCTCAGGAGGGGCCGGGGCTTCTGGACGAGCTGGCGGCGCTGGGGAAGCCCCAGGCGGTGCAGGGACTACTCGAGGCGCTTTCGGGGAGTCTGGCGGACCGCTCGGCGCGGCGGCGCCAGGCGGCGGCGCGGGCGCTCAACGGGCTCCGGAGGGCTCTCGAGCGTCACGCTCCGGAGGAGGCGCTCGAGGCGGTCGAGGTCATGGCGCGTTCGGCGCTGGACGGGGAGCGGGACGCGCAGGCGTACCCGGCGCTGGCGGATCTGGCGGGGTTTCTGGCGGATCTTCGGTTGCGGCGGGGGCGGCTCGAACGGGCGCGCGAGATGGTGGAGCTGCTGGAGCGGCACGACAAGATCCGCGACCCGTCGTTCCCCCAGCGGGGGAATTTCGCGTACATGGCGCTGGAGCGTCTGGCGCTGGGCCCGGGGTTCGCGGCGCTTTCGGATCGGATCCGAGGGGGAGACGCGGAGGCGTCGAGGCTCGTGGAGGCGCTGGGGGCGGCGGCGACGCGGTTTCTCCTGGGGCTCATGAAGCAGGCGGAATCGCCGGCGGAGCGGATGCGGCTGGCGGGGTTCATCGTGCGGGCGGGTCCGGGGGCGGCGGCGGTTCTGCTCGACGAGCTTCAGAAGACGGCGGCGCCGTCGGATGCGGTGCGGATGCTCGAAGCGATTCCGCACGCGATGCCGGCGGACATGGCGGAGATGGCGCTGGTGGGGCTCCTGCGCCATCCGGCGCTGATGGTGCGGCGGCGGGCGGCGGCGCTGGCGGCGGAGCAGGGGTATCCGCGCGCGGGGGCGGCGCTCCTGGAGGCGTACCACGCGGAGGAGGAGGCCGGGTCGCGGCGGGCGCTGGTCGAGTGCCTGGGGCGCGTGCGGTACCGGGGGGCGGTGGAAGACTTGGCGGCGACGGCGGAAGGGAGGACAAATCCCGCGGATCTGCGGGTGGCGGCGTGTCTGGCGCTCGGGAAGATCGGCGACGCGCGGGCGGTGCCGGTTCTGGCCCGGATCTGCCTGAAGGGCGAGAAGGGAATCACGGGGATTCTGCGGTCGGTGCCCGCGGAGGTGCGCGCGGCGGCGGTGCGGGCGCTTTCGCTTTTTCCGGACGACCGGGAGGCGCGGGAGGCGCTGCGGAGGGCCCAGGAGGATCGCGACCCGCAGGTGCGCGCGGCGGCGCTTCAGGCGCGGGTGGCGCCGTTTTTCGACGCCTTCGGCGCGGCCGCCGAGGGGGTCCGGGTGGTGGCTTCCGAGCGGGAGATCGACGGTGTGTCGGGAACGTTCGGGGGGACGCTCCGGGACGTGCCGTTCGCGGCGCTGTGCGGGCGCCTGGCGGGGCTGGAGCAGAGCGGGGGACTCCAGGTCGCGTGCGGCGGGTCCTCGGGGCGGATCTGGTTCGACGCGGGGCTTGTGATCGCGGCGGAGTTCGAGGGGCGCCGGGACGCGGAGGCGTTCGCGGCGCTGGCGGACCCGCGGCGGTCGGAGGGGCTCTTTCTCTTCCGCGGGGGGGAGATGCCCCCGGAGCGCCGGGTGCTTCTGACCGTCGAAGGGCTTTTCGAAGGGCTGCGGGAGCGGGGCGGAGGGCAGGGATCCTCATCGAGGTTCGTCTGACGGGCGGGCGCCCGCGTGCCGGGGTGGCGGAGAGGGAGGGATTCGAACCCTCGGTCCCCTTGCGAGGACACACGCTTTCCAAGCGTGCCCGTTCGGCCGCTCCGGCACCTCTCCGTGGAACGCGATCGGGATCGCCGGCGGGCGCGCTATTCTAGCAATAGACCGGAAGGCTGTCATCAGATAGGATGGCGGCGCGATGCCGCTTCCGCCTTTGCGTCCGACCCTGCGCGTGGTTCCTTTCCGGCATGACGGGCGGGACGTTTTCCTGGCGATCGATTCCCACGAAGGGCTCATCGAACATCCCGTCGTTCTTCCTCCGCTGGCGTTCGTCGTGGCCTCCCTTCTGGACGGAACGCGCGAAGCGGCGGACGTGCGCCGCGAGATCGCCGCGAAGTTCCAGGGGCTGGAGCTGACGCCGGAGGAGATCGATGCGGTCGTGCGCGACCTGGACCGGCATTTTCTTCTGGAATCGGACCAGGTTCGGGACCGCCGCCGGGCGATCGAGGACGAGTATCGGGCGCTCCCGGCGAGGCCGCCCCGGTTCGTTCAGGGAACGCCGGAGGAGGTTCGGCGGGAGCTGGAGGGTTACTATACGGCGGAGGCGGGCGCGGGCCGTCCGGAGGCCCGGCGCGGCGAGCCTCTGGCCGGCATCCTCGCTCCGCACATCGACTTCCGGCGGGGCGGGCCGTGCTATACCTTCGCCTACCGGGAGCTGGCGGAGCGGAGCGAGGCGGATCTGTACGTGATTCTGGGGGTGGCCCACGCGTCTCCGCCGAATCCGTTCGTGGTGAGCGCCAAGGATTACGAGACGCCGCTCGGAACGGTGTCCGTGGACCGGGAGGCGGTGGCGACGCTCGAGAAACGGCTGGGGCGGCGGATCTACGAGCACGAGGCGACGCATCGTTCGGAGCATTCGATCGAGTTTCAGGCCGTGTTTCTCCGGCACGCCCGGCCGGACGATCGGTTTACGGCGGTTCCGATCCTGTGTTCGTCGTTCGAGCCGTGGTGCGGGGACGCCAGCCCTTCGACGGCGCCGGAGATCGAAGAGTTTCTGGAGGCTCTCCGGGAGGCGACGGCGGGGCGGCGGGTGTGCTGGGTCGCCGGCGTGGACTTCGCCCACGTGGGGCCGGTGTTCGGCGACGATGTGGAGATCGACCAGGAACTCGTGTCCTGGATGATGGCCGGCGACAACCGGAGCCTTCAGGCGTGCGCCGAGGGGAACGCGGAGGCGTTCTGGAATTCCGTGCAGTCGGACGGAAACCGAAGGCACGTGTGCGGGCTGTCGGCGACGTATGCCTTCCTTCGGCTGCTCGGGCCGGCGGAGGGGAAGATTCACAAGTACGGCTTCGCGCCCGATCCGCAGGGCGGCCTGGTGAGCTTCGCGAGTCTCTCGTTCCGTCCGCGGACTTAGGGAGGCGCCGTCCCGGGGGAGGTTTCCGCGCGGTCTCGGGGTTTGGGATGGCGGAGAGGGTGGGATTCGAACCCACGGGCCCCTTGCGGAGCCACTCGCTTTCGAGGCGAGCCCGATCAACCGCTCCGGCACCTCTCCGCGGGAAGAAGGCGATTCGGCGCCCTTCCGGAAGGGACGTATTATAATCGCTCGTGCGGCCCTGGCAAGGCCGAACCCGGGCCGCGGGACGGGCGCGTGGCGGAACCGGCAGACGCACCGGATTTAGGATCCGGCCCCGAAAGGGATGGGGGTTCGAATCCCTCCGCGCCCACCACCGGGGTTCCGGCCCGCTTCACGCGCTTTCGCGGGCCTCGAGCTCGCGGAGCGTCCGGATGCGGCGGCGGATTTCGCCGAGATACTTCTGCGCCTCGTCCGGAGACCCCGCCAGGAGGTCCAGCACGAGGCGCGCCCGCAGGTCGTCGACGGCCACGACGCCGAACACCGCGGCGGCATCTTCCGCGTCCGCTTCGGCGGCGGCCTGCTTGAGCGCGGCGACGGCCGAGGCCCACGGGGGGCGGGCGGCCTCGAGGTGCCGGAGCAGCTCCTTGCGCCGCTCTTCATAGAGGGCGCTGTTGCCGGCTCCGTGGGCGCGGACGGCGTCGATCAGGATCTTGCGGACGGCCTCCTCATCGGCCAGAAGCGCCCGGGCGATTTCCCACGTTTCGTGCTTCTCGCGCACATCGGGGAAGACCTGCCGGGCGATTTCCGAAAGGCGCAACGCGTCGAGCGCGGCGCCGACCTGCTCGAGGAGCTGATCCTCGGAGGAATCCACGATGACGATCGCCTCGGGGCCTTCCTCCCGATCGAGGCTCGACAGGAGCTCCTGCCGCCGGCGGCGCATGGCTTCGAGGCCGCCTTCGATGAGTCCGGCCTGGCAGTCCGCCAGGAAGGATCGCGCCTCGGGGTCCAGGCACATGGCCACGCGGACCGTGAGCTGGATGATCTGCTGCCGGCGATCCGGCAATGCCAGGACCGCCGCCACGGCGTCCAGAGCCTCGGCCTTGTTTCGGATGTAGATCAGGGGCGCCTCCCACTCGCCCCGGCCGACTCGCGGCGGGGTCCCCAAGTTTACCACATGGAGAGCGGCCTGGGGAGGTTCCGGTTCGCGGAGGACCGAACCGCTACGAGCGGGGCCGGTCGGAATCGGCGGGGCGTCCAGGAGGGGGCGAAAGCGAGCGCAGCACCCGCCGGGGATCGAGCAGCAGCTGTTCCCAGCAGGATCGGCAGGCCGGGTGGAGTTCCTTTTCCAGACGGATGTAGCAGTCCTCCTGGCGCGTCGGGCGGCGGCAGACCAGGCACGTCCGGTCCATATGGGCGAAATGATAAGAATCGGTCGTCCGTCGGTTCCAGGGAAATCGTAAGCGACCCCGCGGGAGGGAATTTCGTATACTGGGGGGAGCGGGAAGGAGCGTCGTATGAGGCGGTTCGGTCGGGCGGCGGCGTTGGCGGCGGCGGTTCTGGCGGGGATCGGGCTCCGGCCGGAACCGGAGGATCTCCGGAAGGCGCGGGCCTACCTGCGCGAGGTGCAGAAACATCTGCTGGAGTCTTACATCGAGCGCGAGCGGCTGGACCGGGACCGCCTCTCGGAGGCGGCGGTGCGGGGCATGGTTCGCGCGATGGACCATCGGGACTTCGCGGAGCTGGATCCGGCGGCGCGGGCGGCCGTCCGCCAGGCCGTGCGGGGAAAGGCCTCCATGGAAGAGGCGCTGGCGGCCGCCGCGGAGGCGGCGCCCGGCCTGGACCTCGTCAAGCTGGCCGATCACGCCGGCCGCGCGATGATCCGGGAGACGGGGGACCCCTTTTCACGACTGCTGACCGACCAGGACATGGCGCGGCTCATCAAGTCCCTTCAGGGCGAAGGCCGGGACGACTCGGCCGGCTGCGCCCTCAAGCCCGAGGGGGAGGCCGCGCGGGTGGTCTACGTCCAGTACGGCACCCCCGCCTACGAGGAAGGGATCGAGATGGGGGACGAGGTGCTCGAAATCGGGGGCCGTCCCGTGCGGGATCTCGAGGGCGAGGACTTGGCGGATCTCCTGCGCATTCCCCCGGGGGGCGTTCTGGACCTGAAGGTGCGCCGGTACGGCCGGGAATACCTCTTCCGGCTGCCGCCGCGACGGGCCCACATTCCGGACGTGCGCTTCCAGTATTTGGGCCGCGGCGTGGGGTACCTTCGGATGACGATCTTCGACACGGCGCTGGTGCGGCGGGCGCGGACGGCGCTCCACCAGATGGCCCGCGAGGGAATGAAGGGATTGATCCTCGATCTGCGCCACAATCCGGGAGGCGCGCTTCCGGCGTCCACCGGCGTGGCGGACCTCTTCCTGCCGCAGGGGCTGCTCATCACGCGGACGGTCTCGCACTATCGTCCGAATCTCTGGGGGCTCCGGCTGCCCGGTTTCTCCGGCGAGATGGAGTTTCAGTCCAAGGTGCCCAGCGCTTACGAAGAGATTCCGATGGTGGTGCTCGTCAACCGGGCGTCCGCCTCGGCGAGCGAGCTTCTGGCCGGGGCGCTTCAGGACCATGGGCGCGCCGTGCTCGTCGGGGAGCGCACGTTCGGCAAGGGGGTCGGCCAGGCGCCGATTCTCCTGAACTCCATGTTCCTCAAGCGGTACCTCTATCTCACCGTTCTGCGGTACACGACGCCGCGCGGCCGGGAGGTGGAAGGGCGCGGCATCGAGCCGGACCTTCCGTGCGCCGAGGATCGGCCGGATGCGGCGGCCTTCGAGGCGGTCTGGAAGCTTCGCCGGTCGGGAAAGCTCGAAAAGTATCTCGAGGCGAGGTGGGGTCCAGCGGTCCGGGCGCTGGCGGAGACGGACGGGTTCGACGCCTCGAGGTGGGAGGGCTTCGAGGAGCTTTACGGGTCGCTCGACACGGCGCTCACGCGGGATCAGGTCCGCGAAGAGTTGCGCCGCGCGGCGCGGCGCCGCCGCGAGGCGGAAGGGCACGTCTGGGTCTGCGATCTGCAGACGGACGCGGTGCTCCAGCGCGGTCTGGTGGAGCTCCTGGACCGGCTGGGGGCGGCGGAGGACTGTCGCGGGCCGCTCCGCGTCGCCGCCGCGCGGTGAAGAGCGCTTTCCGGTGGAGGGAACGGCCGCCGGACGGGGCCGGCTTGACTTCGGCCGGCGGGCCGGGTAGCCTCGCCGGTCCTCGGATGCGCTGCGGAGTCTACGTTCACGTCCCCTTTTGCCGCCGGCGCTGTCCTTATTGCGCGTTCGTGCTGATCGAGTCGGACGGTTCGCTCCACGGGGCGTTCGTGGAGCGGGTGTGCCGCGAGATCGCGCGGGCGCGGGAGGCGCGGCCGTTCGAGGCGCGGACGGTCTACTTCGGGGGCGGCACGCCGTCGCTTCTATCGCCGAAGGAGCTGGAGCGGATTCTGCAGGCCGTGGGGGGCGCGCCCGAGGAGGTGACCGTGGAGTGCAACCCGGAGGGCCTGCGCCTGGAGGGATGGAGGGAGATCGGCGTCAACCGGATCACGCTGGGCGTGCAGGCGCTGGAGGACGGGCTTTTGCGGTTCCTGGGGCGGGAGCACGACGCGGAGGGGGCGCGCCGCGCGTGGCGGGAGGCGTCGCGGCGGTTCGACAACGTGTGCGTGGACCTGATCTTCGGGGTGCCGGGCCAGACGCTGGAGGGGTGGCGGCGGACGCTCCTGGAGGTGCGGGCGTGGCGCCCCGCGCACCTGTCGCTCTACGGTCTGACGTACGAGCCCGGCACGCCGTTCGCGAAGATCCGGGACCGGCTTCCGGAGCGAACGGAGCGGGAGATGTACGAGACGGCGATGGATCTGCTCTCGGAGTATCACCACTACGAGATTTCGAACTGGGCGCTGCCGGGCCGGGAGTCGCGGCACAATCGAGGCTACTGGGAGGGGCGGCCGTACCTGGGGTTCGGTCCGGGGGCGCACAGCTACGTGTCTCCCGAGCGCTGGTGGAACGTGTCGAACGTCCGGGAGTATCTGCGCCGGGAGGATCCGGTGGGAGGGCGCGAGACGCTCACGGCCGAGCAGGAGCGGATCGAGCGGCTGTTTCTGGGCCTGCGGCAGGACGCGGGCGTGGAGGGGGTGGAGGTGCCGCCGGGGCTGGAGCGGTTTCTGGAGCGGACGGAGGAGGGGCGGGTGC
>DATLZA010000154.1 GCA_035574235.1 Planctomycetota bacterium
CGCGGAGGCCGGGGATTCCGCCTCGGCCGCGGAGGCCGCCCGTGCGTTCGCCGCGGAGGTCGCCGCCGCCGCCGCCCACCTGGCCCGCGTTCGCCCCGAAACCGGCGGCGTGGCCCTCGAACGCAAGGGGGTGCTCCTTCGCGAGTTCTGGACCGGGATCCCCGGCGCCGCCGTCGCCGACCTCACCCGCCATCCGCGCTTTCCCGGACGGCCCGACGGGACCTCGATGCCCGAGCTCTTCGAGGCTCCGACCGACTGGGCCGACCAGTACGGCACGCGCCTGCGGGGATATCTCCATCCGCCGGTCACCGGCGCCTACACGTTCTGGATCAGCGGAAACGACCAGGCGGAGCTCTGGCTGAGCTCCTCCGCGGACCCGGCGGGCAAGACCCTGATCGCCCGCGTTCCCGTCGGCACCGCCGTCCGCCAGTGGGACGCCCTTCCGGAACAGAAGTCGGCGCCCGTGCGCCTGGCGGCCGGGCAGCGGTACTACATCGAAGCGCTCCAGAAGGACGGCGTGGGACGCGACAACCTGGCGGTGGGCTGGCAGCTTCCGGACGGCACCCTGGAGCGCCCGATTCCCGGCGCGCGCCTCTCGGCGCCCACGACGCCCGCGGAGTCGCCGGCGCAGGCGCTCGAGTCGATGCGCGCGCGCTTTCAGGAGGAGGTCGTCGTCCCCGCCCGGCGGCTTCCGGCCGCGCCCGGCGAGGCGGCGGCCTGGACGGCGGCGACCGCCGCGGCGGATCGGTGGGAGAAGGATCTCCGCCAGGCGTTCGCGACGTACGCGGGGCGCGTCGCGGCCGCCCCGCCCGAGCCCGTCCGCGCGGCGCTGGCCCGCTTCGACGCGATGCCCCGGTGGAAGCGCGTCGAGGCGATGCTCGCCCACGGGCCCGGCGCGCTCCTTCGGACGCTCGCGGAGCGCCATCACGTGGAAGTGTGTCTGCTGGCCGGACGCGAAACGCCCACCGTCTGGGTTTCCGACCGCGAGGGGACGCCTCTCCCCGCGGCGCTTCCGGAGCCCGCCGCTTCGACGACGAATCTTTCCGACGGGATCGACGCGCGTCTGGACTCCGCGCCGGGGAGCCGGACGGTCGCCGTGCTCTTCTCCGACGGTCGCCATAACGAAGGGCGGTCGCCCCTGGCCGCGGCCCGCGTGCGCGGCGGACGGAGGATTCCCATCCACACGGTGGGCGTGGGCGGCACGCGCCCCCCGGAAGACGTGGCGGTCGTGCGCGTCCAGGCGCCGGAATCCGTTTTCTTCCGGGATCGCGTGCGCGGCGAGATCGTGCTCAAGGACGACATGCCGGCCGGCCGCCCGCTGGAACTCCGCATCGAGGCGCAGGGCCGCACGGTCTGGGAAAAGCGACTCGTCACGGAGCCGGCCCCCCTGAGGACGATCCCCTTCGATTTTCCCGTGGAAGAGCTGGTCGAGCGGGTCCGGCCTCCGGCGGAGAAGGGCGTCGAACGCCTGCACCTGCCCCTGGCGTTCCGCGCGGTCGCGCGGCCGGTCGAAGGCGAGCGCGAGCCCCGCAACAACGCCGCGGAGTTCCATCTGAACGCGGTCCTCCAGCGGCGCCGGGTTCTTCTCCTGGACGGCCGGCCCCGGTGGGAGACGCGCTACCTGCGCAACCTGCTCGATCGGGACGAGCAATGGGAGGTCCACACGCTTCTGGCCGACCGCGGGGCCGACGCCTCCGCCTGGCCGCGCGGCTCGGGTCCGGGGCGGTTCCCCGCGGATCGGGAGTCCCTGTACGCCTACGATCTCGTCATCTTCGGCGAGGTGCCGCGCCAGTTCCTCAAGATGGAGGAGCTGGAGTGGATCCGCGACTTCGTGGGCCGGCGCGGGGGAGGGGTGCTCTTCCTGGACGGACGCCGGGGCCACGTGGCGACCTACGCGGACACGCCTCTGGCGCCGCTTTTCCCGGTGGACTGGAAGGGGGAAGGGGGGCGGCCCACGGGACTGCGCCTGACCGCGCAGGGGACGCGGGCGCCGTGGCTGGCGCTGGCGGAGGATCCCGACAAGAACGTCGAGCTCTGGTCGGGGCTTCCCGCCCCGCACTGGGTGGCCCCGGCGCGGCCCCTGCCCGGCGCAGAAGTCCTCCTCGAGGCGCTCGTCGGGGAACGGCGCGTGCCCGCCCTGGCCCTGCGGCGGTTCGGTCCGGGCAAGGCGCTGTACGCCGCCTTCGACGAGTCCTGGCGCTGGCGCTACGAGGTGGCCGATCTTTACCACCAGCGCTTCTGGAACCAGGCGGTCCGCGAGATCATGGAGCCCCCGTTCGCCGTCCGCGACGCGCGGGTGTCCTTGGCCGCCGACCGGCCGGTCTACGACGCCGGCTCCTCGGCCGCCCTGCGCGTCCGGCTTCGCGACGCCGAGGGGCGGCCCGTCGCGAAGGCCGAGGCCGAGGCGTGGATCTACCGGGACGGCCGTCGCGTGGCCGTGGTGCGCCTGGAACCCGACGAGAACGCCGGCGGCGTCTTCCGTGCGCGCACGGGACCGCTGCCGCCCGGCCGCTACGAGGTCCGCGTGCGCCGCGAAGGCGCGGCGGAGGCCGATCCGCGGGTCGCCGTCGAGTTCACGGTGCGCCCGGCGGACGCCGGAGAGCTCGCGTCGCTCACCTGCGACGAGGATCTTCTGCGGCGGCTGGCGGCCGTCTCGGGAGGGGAGTACTTCCGCGAGGAGGAAGCCGTCCAGCTCCCGGGACGCCTCGAACGCCTGAGCCGGCGGCGGGTGATCGAGAGCGAGACGCCGCTGGCCCACAGCTGGGCGTGGTTCGCGCCCATCATGGTTCTCTTGACGGCGGAATGGGTGGCGCGGAAGCGCTCGGGAATGTTATAGACGGAATGAAGCGATGAACGTTCCCGCGGCTCCGGATCCGGCGATTCTGGAAAAGATCCGGGC
>DATLZA010000155.1 GCA_035574235.1 Planctomycetota bacterium
CGGGGGTTACTTCTTGCCGCCGGCCGGCTTGCCCTGCTTCTTGGAAACCACGGTGGAGGGCTTGGGCGGCGTCCAGTGGGCCTCCTTGAGGAGGACCAGGCCGCCGGTGGGACCGGGCACGGCGCCGTGGACGAAGACGAGGTTTTTCTCCTTGTCCACCTTGAGGACGTCGAGATTCCGGCTCGTGACGCGTTCGACGCCCCAGTGGCCGGCCATGCGCTTTCCGGGGTAGACGCCCTGGGAGATGGAGTGCTGGCGGCCGAGGGAGCCGGGGGCGCGTTCGCGGTCGGACTGGCCGTGGGTGGCCGGCAGTCCGTGGAAGCCCCAGCGCCGGACGACGCCCATGAAGCCGCGGCCCTTGGAGGTGCCGACGACGTCGATTTTCTTCCAGTTCTCGAAGATGGCGGCGGTGATGCGGTCGCCGACCTTGAACGATTCCTTTCCGTCCCAGGGGATTTCGCGGACGATCTCGGGGGCGTCCTTGATTTCCTTGCGGGCGCGGTCGAGCGCCTTGCGGCGCTCTTCGGGCTTTCCGTCGCCCTTGGGCAGGAGGTGCCCGAGGACGGCGCGGGAGAGGTTCTTGGCGCGGCGTTTTCCGAAGCCGATCTGGAGGGCGGCGTAGCCGTCCTTTTCGGGCGTTTTGACCTGCAGGACGGTGCAGGGGCCGGCCTCGATGACGGTGCACGGGAAGCACTGGCCCTTGTCGTTGTAAATCTGGGTCATGCCGAGTTTACGGCCCAGGAGGCGGGTGACCATGGGCGGACCCTCCCGTATGGAGAGAAATCCCGAACGCGGCCGCGAGGCGAAGGGGATGGAGATCGGGAAGGGGAGGGGATGAAGCCCTCCGGCTGGAGAACGGGCGAGACTACCGTCCAGCGCCCGCGATTTGGTGTTCGAATATATGCGGACAAGCCGAACGGCCGATTAGTACCGGTAAGCTGAGAGCCTCACAGCTCGTACACCTCCGGCCTATCAACCTCGTGGTCTTCGAGGGGCCTTCAGGGATACCTCATCTTGGGGGCGGCTTCCCGCTTAGATGCCTTCAGCGGTTATCCGTGCCGTCCATAGCTACGCTGCGATTACCGCTAGCGCGATAGCAGCCACGCCAGAGGGACGTCCACTCTGATCCTCTCGTACTAAGAGCAGCTCCCCTCAAGTATCCTGCGCCCACCACAGATAGGGACCGACCTGGCTCACGCCGGTCTGAACCCAGCTCACGTACCGCTATTGATCGGCGAACAGCCGAACCCTTGGGACCTTCTCCAGCCCCAGGATGCGATGAGCCGACATCGAGGTGCCAAACCGCGTCGTCGATGTGGACTCTTGGACGCGATAAGCCTGTTATCCCCGGAGTACCTTTTGTCCGATGAGCGATGGCCCTTCCATTCGGAACCACCGGATCACTAGGCCCTGCTTTCACATCTGCTCGACTTGATCGGTCTCGCAGTTAAGCACCCATCTGCCCTTGCGCTCCACGCGCGATTGCCAACCGCGCTGAGGGTGCCTTGGGACTCCTCCGTTACTCTTTTGGAGGATTCCGCCCCAGAAAAACTGCCCGCCTGGCACGGTCCCCCGCCCGGCTTCACGGGTCGGGGTTAGGATCCTAACCAGCCAAGAGAGGTATTTCACCGTCGACTCGGGCAGGGCCGGAACCCTGCCTTCAACGTCTCCCTCCTATCCTACGCAAGGCAAGTCAAGACTCAATACCAGGGCTGCAGTAAAGGTTCACGGGGTCTTTCCGTCTTGTGGCGGGTAGGCGGCATCTTCACCGCCGTTTCTATTTCGCCGAGTACCAGTTGGAGACAATGGCCAAGTGATTACGCTATTCATGCGCGTCGGAACTTACCCGACAAGGAACTTCGCTACCTTAGGCAGTCGTGGCGTCCGCCACGGGGGATCCGGATCGCTCCGGAGATCGGACTGTCTCTTGGATCCGTGCGACGCTAAGACGGGATCGACGGATGGAAGAGCGACTTGACCGAACCAGACGTTCCAGCCCGGGGAGGGCGAACCGTTCGTTGCACGGTCCTCCGGCGTACAGTCTCTGAGGATCCCTTCCTGAGGAAGGTTTCCTGCGGATTGTCCGCACCTCGCCCATTGTTACCCTGTCGCCAGGGTAGGGGAGGATTCTCGGGGTTTCCCGCATACAGCCGGATTTCCTGAGGGCCCCCCTCCCGGCCCGCGAAGGCCGCGGAGGCGGTAGCGTGCACCCTTTCGGGTTGACCCTCATAGTTAGGGCCGCCATTCACTGGGGCTTCGGTTAGGAGCTTCGCCCTTGCGGGCTAACTCCACCCCTTAACCTTCCAGCATTGGGCAAGCGTCGGTCTGCATATGTCCTCTTGCTTGAGTTCGCGCAGACCTGTGTTTTTGATAAACAGTTCCCCAGCCCGCTTTGCTGTGACTCCCAGGCGCTTCGGGCGCGAGGCCCTACACCCCCAGGAGCACCCCTTCTTCCGAAGTTACGGGGCTAGTTTGTCTAGTTCCTTCAACTGGTTTCACTCGAGCGCCTTAGGATACGCTCCTCGCCTACGTGTGTCCGTTTTAGTACGGTCACCTCGATTCGTCCCGCCGAGGCTTTTCTCGTGAGCATGGCGTGGGCCGCTTCCCCTTCCTTTCGTCCGGGTCGCCACAATCCTCAGCGTTGACGGGACACCGGATTTGCCTGGCATCCCCGCCTACGATCATGGACGCGCATTTCTACCCGCGCGACGGCTTAGCCTCCTCCACCCCCCCATGCGGTGATAACCTCCTCGAGGTGGCTGGCGAATATTAACGCCATTCCCATCGGGTACGCCTTTCGGCCTCCCCTTAGGGACCGGCTAACCCTGGGCCGATTTACGTTGCCCAGGAACCCTTAGGCTTACGGCGTGCGGGCTTCTCACCCGCATTGGCTCGCTACTCAAGTCCGGATTATCACTTCCAAACGCTCCAGCATGCCTTGCCGGCATACCTTCGCCGCCGTTTGGAACGCTCCCCTACCACGTGCAAGAATCGGCGACCCTTGCACATCCGCAGCTTCGGCACGAGGCTTGAGGCCCGATCATTTTCGGCGCGGCAGTGCTCGACCAGTAAGCTGTTACGCACTTTTTAAATGGTGGCTGCTTCTAAGCCAACATCCTGGCTGTCTTAGCACTCCCACATCCTTTTACACTTAGCCTCGATTTTGGGACCTTAGCTGGCGGTCTGGGCTGTTTCCCTCTCGAAGAGCAAGCTTATCCCCACCCTTCTGACTGCCGGGATAGTCGCCATGGTATTCGGAGTTTGGTTGGGCAGGGTAGTCGGGTAGACCCCCAAAACCCATTCAGTCTCTCTACCCCCACGGCGTAGTGTCCCGACGCTAGCCCCAAAGCTATTTCGGGGAGAACCAGCAATTCGCCAGTTTGACTAGTCTTTTGCTCCTACACGCCGCTCATCTCAGGTGTTTTCATCCACCACGAGTTCGGTCCTCCCCCTGGTGTTACCCAGGGTTCAACCTGGCGGTGCGTAGATCACTGGCATTCGGGTATGCTGAGTAGCACATGACGCCCGTTTCGGACTCGCTTTCGCTCCGCCTCCGGCGCAGAACGCCTTAGGCACGCACTACCCAGTAACTCCCGGACTCATTAAGCAAAAGGCACCACGTCACCCTTGACACGCCGGACGGACACATCGTATCCGCGCGCCGCTCCCGGGCGGCGCCCCGGACGGACCCGAAGGGCCCGTCCGCCCGGCGTGTCAAGGGCTCCGAGTGTTTGTAGGTAGATGGTTTCAGATCTTTTCACTCCCCTCTGGGGGTGTTTTTCACCGTTCGCTCGCGCTACTTAGTTCACTATCGGTCTCCGAGGAGTATTTAGCCTTGGGCGATGGTCCGCCCGGATTCACGCCTGTTTTCCCGTGGCAGGCGTTACTTGGGATGCTCCCAAGGGGAACCGCATCCTTTTCGCCTACGGGGCTGTCACCCTCTGTGGCCGGCCTTTCCAGACCTTTCGGCTAAAAATGCAGTTTGTCAAACCCCCTCCCGCAGAGTGGTAGGGACGGGGCATCCCGCGACCCCGCGCATGCAAACCCCATCTCGGTTGACACATGCGGCGGTTTAGGCTGTTCCGCGTTCGCTCGCCGCTACTGACGGAATCGATGGCTCTTTCTCTTCCTGCGCTTACTGAGATGTTTCACTTCGGCGCGTGTGGCTCCCTGAGTTGCCCCAGGGTACCCGGATTTCCATCCGGGTGGGTTTCCCCATTCGGAAATCCACGGATCGAAGCCTGCTCAGCGGCTCCCCGTGGCATATCGCAGCTCGCAGCGTCCTTCGTCGCCTCTCGGAGCCAAGGCATCCTCCATCTACCCTTAGTAGCTTGTCCGCACATATTGGAACACCAATATGCGCTTCCGAGCCAAATCCTAAGCGCTGGTTTCGCCTTTGTTCTCAGCCTTGGTCGTGAACCGTCTCCGGTTCACGCCAAACCTTCCCGATTGTCACAGAGCCCCGCCCTTTCTGAACCCCCGACCGCTCGCACGGCCTGAGGCCCCGAAAAGGCTGACCCGCCTGGCTCTTACGCCCGGGCGAGCCCAACGCCTTACGGCGAATTTTTCTCGTTTCGAAAGAGCCGCGCTCCGTTTTTGCTCCCGGACGCGGAAAACCCGAGGTGAGTTCTATGCACCTGCGGCAATGGGGAATTATAGGGAGCCCGCTTCGCGTGTCAAGCGAATTCGAAAGAAAAAATCAGCGGCCCGAACGAATCCCCTTCCACGGACGCACCGGCTCCTCCGGACGGCGCGAAAGCTCCGTCAGCTCCCCGCCCTTGAACTCGAACGTGATCTCTCCCACCCACTCCTCGTCCGGACGATGGAAGCCCGGCCGATTGTACGGACCCGTTCCGTCCACCGAGGGAAACCAGCTCGCGTCCACCGGCGCCCGCTCCAGCACCTTCGTGCTTACCGGCGCCGGCACCGTGCCCCGCTCGTCGAACGCCCAAACCCGCCGCACGTACCGCACCGTCGCCCGGAGGATCCCCTTGTCCGGATTCGCCTCCCGCGGCTCGTACATGGGTTTCACCGCCACTCCCTCGAAACGCTTGATCTGCTCCGCCGTGGCCGCCTCCCCCGGCTCCCGCACCTTCCCGCCCTGCACGCACGTGTCGCACGGTGCCTTCCGGAGATCCTCTCCCGGCCGGTGCGCCAGAAACGGCGAATGGCCGCATACCCGGCAGCGATACTCCGCCCAGGGACGCGGCATCAGAAGCTTCGCCCCGCACGTCTGACAGGGAAAGCCGGATACGACGAAGCCCTCCGGATCCCATTCGTAGATGTTCAGGACCGTCCCCGCCGGAGCCCGAAGCGCCGGGTTCGCCAGCGCCGCCTCGCGCTCCATCCGCAGCCGGTCGCGACGCTCCAGGGATTCGCCGTTGAGGTGATCGAAATAGCGCCGCAGGGCCGACTTGAACTGATCTTCCAGCTTCTCCTTCGGCGGCGGCTTGCACCCCCATGCCCCCAGCGCCGCCGCCCCCACAACCCACAGGACCAGCCGCATAGTCGTTCTCCCAAGGCCCCTATTCCGTAGACGCACATCCTACCCCGAATCCTGGAGACCCTCAATAAAATCGTTCGGAGAAAGAAACGGATTCACGGATAAAGCCCGCGGAGCCGGTACGCTTCCGCCACCCGACTGACCGCCACCACGTACGCCGCCCGCCTCATGTCGATCCGCCGGTCCTGATGCACCTTGTAGACGCCTTCGAACGCCCGCTCCATGAGATCCCGCAGCCGGAGATTCACCTCCCGCTCGCTCCAGAAATACTCCTGAAGCGCCTGCACCCACTCGAAGTACGAAACCGTCACCCCGCCCGCGTTGGCCAGGATGTCCGGAATCACGAAAACGCCCCGCTCGAAGAGAATCCGATCCGCCTCGGGCGTCGTCGGACCGTTGGCTCCCTCGCCCACGATCCGCGCCCGAACCCGCCCCGCGTTCCGCGCCGTGATCTGGCCCTCCAGGGCGCACGGCAACAAAATGTCGCACTCGAGCTCGAGAAGCTCCTCGTTGGTGATGTCCTCGCCCCCGCGATAGCCCGTCACCGACCCCGTTTTCCGGTAATGCTCCTGAACCTTCTCAGGATCCAGGCCCCGCTCCGAATACGTGCCCCCCTTCGAGCTCGAAACGGCCAGGATCCGAAAATCCAGCTCGTGCAGAAGCTTGGCGACGTTGTACCCGGCGTTCCCGAAGCCCTGAATGGCCACCCTCAGGCCCGGACGCTGCATCCCCAGGTGCTTGAGCGCATAAAGCACCGTGTACATCAGTCCCCGCGCCGTCGCCGTGCTTCTGCCGAGCGAGCCCCCGATCGGCACCGGCTTGCCGGTCACCACCCCCGGAACCGTGTAGCCCTTGTTCATGCTGTAGGTGTCCATCACCCAGGCCATCACCTGCGGGGTGGTGTTGACGTCCGGCGCGGGAATGTCCCGCTCCGGGCCGATCACCGACAGAATCTCGCTCGTGTACCGGCGGGTCAGCCGCTCCAGCTCGCCTTCCGACATTTTCTTGGGATCGCAGGTGATGCCGCCCTTGGCGCCGCCGTAGGGAAGCCCCATCACCGCGCACTTCCACGTCATCCACATCGCCAGGGCTTTCACCTCGTCCAGGGTCACCTCCGGGTGGTACCGGATCCCGCCTTTCCCGGGCCCCCGCGCCGTCGAGTGCTGCACCCGGTGACCCGTGTAAACCTGGATCGAACCGTCGTCGCGCCGGATGGGCACCGCCACGGTCAGGCAAAGCTTCGGCACCTCGAGCTGCCGATAGATGTTGTCGTCCAGCCGCAGAAGCTCCGCGACATTGCGCAGCTGCGCCTGGGCGATGTCCCAGGGATTGAGCCGCTCTTCCTTGGGGGCGGCCCCCTTTCGGGTTCTGACGGGCATGGATCCTCCCTCCGACGGCGCCGGTGGCCCGCGAAGCTTCTTAAAAAATCGCGGAGCGGCCGTGCTCCCGCGTGCTCAGCCGCAAGGCGTCCTCCACGGGGATGACGAAAACCTTGCCCGCCCCGATCTCCCCGAGGCCGGCCAGGTCGCGGATGGCCCGCAGCACGTCCTCCACTTCGTTCTCATGCACGACGATTTCGACCTTGACGCGCTCCTCGAATTGCGGCACGCCGTCCTTGACCTTGCTGCTTTTGCCGAACCCGCGGACTTCCGATACGCTCATCCCCTCGATCCCCTTGCGGATGAGCATGTCGCGCATCGTGTCGAGCTTCGAGGGCATCAGAAAGCATTCGATCTTGCGGAGCATGGGACCGTCCTCCTCGCCTACCGGGCCCGGGGCAGCCGCAGGCCCAGATACTCCAGAAGCGCCCCCAGACGCAGGGCCAGGCCCCACAGGTGGGCCCGGCTGGCCGGCGCCGGCCGCCGCCCGGGCGGCGGATCCACGACGACCCCCAGGATGTCCCCCCGGCCCGCCAGGCCGCCGATGAAACTCGCGTCCCCCAGATGCACGAACCAGCGACGGGGCCCCATCCCCAGGCGGCCCACGACGCGGTGCACCTCCAGCCAGCCCCGGGCGTCGATGAGGGCTACGTCTCCGGGACGGGGGTCTCCGCTTCGCCGCACCAGCACCCGGCCGCCTTCCCGCAGCGTGGGCTCCATGCAGCGGCCCCGGAGGGTTACGGAAATCCAGCCCGCGGCCGCCAGTTCCCGCCGCGCCTCCGCCGCTTTATCGGCTCGAACCGGAATGCCCGTTTCCGTGACCGTTCCCATGGCCGTTTCCGTTGCCGTTGCGCCGGCCGCGCTTCAAATACATCCAGAAGATGGCCAGCGTGCTGCGCATGATCTTGGGACGGCCGCCGGGAATCGGGGCAGGTCCCCAACGGACGGGCATGGAGACTCTCGGGCTTCCGTTCGAGGGGCCGTCTTGGAAATAAAAGCCGCACTTCCGATCGGGCATGACGATGTCCCGGTCGCGAAGATCCTTCTCGTCCAGGGGAAACAGTCCGCAGACGCCGGGACGGTCGTTGTAGATCAGGCACTTGGGATTTCCGTCGGAGTCGTCGTAGGCGGGGCACTGAAAGAGAATCTTGCAGCAGGCGCCGCACCGGCTGCAGGCCCCTCGCCGGCGCTCCAGCTTTTCCAGGACCCTCCTGCGGCGAAACGCGACGAGAAAGGCGCGGCGGATCTTCCCCCAGCACATCACCGCCGACTGCCGGAGGGTGTACATGATCCGAAAGATTATATCGGCCGCCCCGGCCGCCGCAACCAATTACCTGACCTTGGGAGGGGCAGGCCTCGTTTGGGCGCGAAGTCTTCGGAGTGCGTTTCTCCGCGCCGGGCGACTACAATTCCCGCATGGGGAAGCGCCCTGACATCCGGGTCGGTCCGGCCGGATGGTCGTACGAGGACTGGAAGGGCACGGTCTATCCGGATCCGCCGCCGCCGGGGTTCGATCCCCTGGCCTTTCTGGCGCGCCTTTTCCGTTGCGTCGAGATCAACGTCACCTTCTATCGGCCCGTGTCCGCGCGGACGGCCGACTCCTGGCTGCGCCGCGTCCCGGAAGACTTCCTTTTCACCGCGAAGGCCTGGGAACGGTTCAGCCACGCCCGCGAGGGGTTCACGGACGCGGACGTCCGGCTCTTTCGGGAGGGGCTGGCCCCGCTCTCCGGCGCGGGTCGCCTGGGGGCGGTGCTGCTTCAGTTTCCCTGGTTCTTCCGGCATTCGGAGGCGGCGCGCGAGCGCCTGCGGCGCGCCCTGGACGCGCTGGACTGGGGAACGCCCCGCGTCGTCGAGCTCCGCCACCGTTCGTGGCTGGAAGCGGTCGATTTCCTGCGGGACCTGGGCGTGGGATTCTGCAACATCGACCAGCCCGAGTCCCCTTCGGCGCTGTCGGGCACGCGCCTGGTGACCGGGCCGGTGGGCTACGTGCGCCTGCACGGCCGAAACGCCCGGGCGTGGTTCGACCCCGCCGCCGGGCGCGACCGGAAGTACGACTATCTCTACTCCCTCGAGGAACTTCGCGCGTGGATCGAGGCGATTCCCGCGTTTCCCGCCGAGCGCGTCTTCGTCATCGCCAACAACCATTTCCGCGGAAAGGCCGTCGTCAACGCCCTGCAGCTTCAGGACGCTTTCGGAATGCCGGCGGATCCGCCCGAGCCTCTGCGCCGGACGTATCCGGACTTCCTGCGCGGAAAGGAGTGACGAAACGGAAGAAATCGCGTAGATGTTCTGGGAAGAAAGCCCAACAAGGAGGACTCGATGAAACGCTTTTTTGCGCTTACGCTTCTGGCCGGAAGCGCCGCCTTGGCCGGCTGCGTCGTTCATGCGCACCCGCGGCATCCCCACGGAACGGTCGTGGTCGTTCCCGCGGGTCACGTGCACGACGTCCACTGCGGCCATTACTTTTACCGGGGCCGGTGGTACGTCGTCGAGCGCCATTCCCATGGCCCGGGCTGCGGGCACATCTTCAAAGGAGGCATCTGGATCATCGAGGATTGAGAAGCCCGTATTTTCCTTGATTTCCCCTCGAGGGGTCACTAGACTACCGACCCCATGGCGGACCCCAAAGAGAGCCTGAAGAAGAAGATCGCCGAGCTGAAGGGTCAGCTCGCCCAGCACAAGGCGGCGGGGAAGGACCTCAAGAAGGATCCGACCTGCCGCCAGCTCCGCAAGACGCTCAAGCGCACTCAGCGCCGCCTGGCGCTCCTGACTCCGCTGACCTTCGAGCAGAAGGTGGCCCAGGTGGCCAAGTTCACCGAGGTGATCAACAAGCGGCTGGGGGAGCTCACGCAGGGCGCCAAGAAGGTCCAGGGGAATCCGTACGTCCATTCGCTGCGCAAGAAGCTCAAGTCCCTGAACAAGCGCAAGAAGAAGCTCGACCGGATCGCCAAGAAGCAATCCCAGCAGGCCGCGCCCGCATCGCCTCCCGCGCCGCCGGCGGAACCCGAGAAGAAATAGCGGCGCCGCGCCCCCGGCGCGCGGCCGGGGAGACCCGGGTGAAAGAGTACGTTCTCAAGACCCCCGCCGGCCAGGGATCCCGCATCGACTACGCCCGGGAACTCAATGAGCAGCAGCGCGAGGTTGTCCTCGCCGGGGACGGTCCGATCCTCGTCATCGCCGGGGCCGGAAGCGGAAAGACGCGGACCCTGACCTACCGGGTGGCCCGGCTCCTGGAGTCCGGGGTGCCTCCTTCGCAGATTCTGCTCCTCACGTTCACCAACAAGGCGGCCCGCGAGATGCTCCGCCGCGTGGAAACGCTCGTGTCGCCCCTGGAGCGCCGCGTGGTGGGCGGAACCTTTCACCACGTGGGCCACCTCGTCCTGCGGCGCGCGGCCCCGCTGGTGGGCTACGCCTCCAACTTCACGATCCTCGACCGGGAGGACGCCCGCGATCTTCTGGACGATCTGGCCGGCCAGGTCCGCGCGGTGGACGAGTACCGGCGGTTTCCGAAAGGGGATGTTCTGCTCGAAATCCTGAGCTATGCCCGCAACGCCTCGCTTCCCGTGGAGCGCGTGATCGCCGAGAAGCACCCCGCCTTCGCCGAGATCCAGGATCTCATCGTGCAGACCTGCAAACGCTACGCCGCCCGCAAGCGGGAGCTCAACCTCATGGACTTCGACGATCTGCTGGCCTTCTGGCACGAGGCGATCTGTCGGAGCGAGGAAGAGCTGGAGCTGGAACGGCGCCAGTGGCGCTACATCCTCGTGGACGAGTACCAGGACACGAACCTTCTTCAGTCGGAAATCGTGGAGCGGATCGCGGGAGAGGCGGGGAATCTCATGGTCGTCGGGGACGACTCCCAGTCGATCTACTCCTTCCGCGGCGCGCGGTTCGAGAACATCCTCGAGTTCCCCAAGCGCCACCCGTCGGCGCGCGTTTTCAAGCTCGAGGTGAACTACCGCTCGACGCCGGAGATCCTGGCTCTGGCCAATTCGTCGATCCGCCACAACCGCCGGCAGTTCGAAAAGACCCTCCGGGCCGTGCGGCCGTCCGGGGTCCTTCCGGAGGTCGTCGCGGCCGGGGACGCCGGCGAGCAGGCGCGCTTCGTGGCCCAGCAGGTCCTCGCGCTCCACGACGAGGGGCTCGAACTGCGGGAGATCGCGGTGCTCTACCGCGCCCATTACCAGTCCATGGAGCTCCAGATGGAGCTGACGCGGCTGCGGATTCCGTTCGTCGTCCGCAGCGGCCTTCGGTTTTTCGAGCAGGCGCACGTCAAGGACGTGGCGGCGTACCTCAAGATCGTGGCCAATCCCAGGGACGAACTGGCCTGGAAGCGGGTGCTCAAGCATGTGCCCAAGGTCGGCAAGGCCACGGCGGAGAAGGTCTGGCGGCTGCTGGAGCAAGACGCGGAGGCGGAGATTCCGGAGCGTCTCCCCAAGGCCGCCCGAAGGGGGTGGGAGAGTCTGCGGGGATTGCTCGAGCGCCTGCGCGGCCTGCGGAAGGCGCCCGCCGAGATGATCCGGGCGGTGCTCGAGGGGGGCTACGAGGCGTATCTGGAATCCGCGTACGCCAACGCGGCGGCGCGGATGGACGATCTGCGCCGCCTGGCGGACTTCGCGCTGCGCTACGCGGACGTCGAAGGGTTCCTGGCGGAGCTGGCCTTAAGCTCGGGGGTGGCGGGTCAGGACGCGCTGGATGTCGAGGACGCCGCCGACGCGGTGGTGCTGTCCACCGTGCATCAGGCCAAGGGGCTGGAGTGGCGGGCGGTCTTCGTTCTCTGGGCGGCCGACGGCAAGTTCCCGGACGCGCGGGCGCTCAAGGAGGGCGGGGAAGAGGAGGAGCGCCGCCTTTTCTACGTGGCGGCCACCCGCGCGAAGGACCGTCTCGCGTTCGTCTATCCCGTCCTGGCCGACGAACGCTTCATGATGGGCGTGGTCCAGCGGCCCAGCCGCTTTCTCAAGGAGCTCGATCCCGGGACGTACGAGAAGGCCACGGTCACGAGCACGCCGTTCTAGCCGCCGCTCTCGAGCCGCTTGCGGATCTCGTCGAAGTCGAGCTTTCCCGGATGCTGCGCGCAGAGCCGGAGGGCTTCGGCCTTGGCCTTGGGGGTGCCGATCCGTTCGAGGAAGCGGACCTCCTGCCAGGCCAGGTGCAGGCGCGCGCGGTCGGTCCGGGCGTAGCGTTCCGCGAGAACGAGTTCCGCGTAGCCGCGTTCCCCTCCGAGCGCGTGGGCGCGCAGGAGCGCCAATCCCACGCGATCGCCGTCATAGGACACCTCCGGCGAATAGCCCGTCGGGAGCGTCGCGGCCAGAGCGGCGGCTTCGGCGTGGCGGTCGAGCTCCAGAAGAGCGCGGATCCGGAGGGATGTCGCCTCGACGCGGGCGCGGAGGGGCAAATCCGGATCGGCGAGGGCTTCGGCGAGGTGTTGCTCGGCGGCGGCGAAATCCTCGCGGGCGGCGGGCGGGTCGTGGGGGAAATGCGAGACGGCGTCGAAGTAGGCGGCGCGGCCGCGCCGGAGAGGGGAGGCGCAGGCGGCGAGGGCCGCAAGCAGGGGGATCCAGGCCAGGCGGCGCATGTCGACCTCCGTGGATTCAGGGTTCGAGCCGCTCGAGCGATCCGTCGGCGATGGCCGTCCGGATGCGCTGCATGAGGCGGCCGTAGTAGGTCACGTTGTGAAGCGAGAGGAGTTTGGGACCGAGCATCTCTTCGACCATGAAGCAGTGCCGGAGGTACGCCCGGGAGTAGCGGCGGCAGCAGGGGGCGGGACAGTCGGGGTCGAGGGGGGCGTCTTCCTCGGCGTGGCGGGCGTTGCGGATGCGGACGGTTCCGCCGGGGACGAAGGCCACGCCGTTTCGGCCCATGCGGGTGGGAAGGATGCAGTCGAAGAGGTCCACGCCGGCGCGGACGGCGGCCAGGATGTCGGCGGGCATGCCGACCCCCATGAGGTAGCGCGGTCGGTCTTCAGGGAGGAGCTCCGCGGTGAAGGCGACCAGTTCGTACATCTGCGGGGCGGGCTCGCCCATGGAGAAACCTCCGAGGGCGAAGCCGGGCGGGTCGGAGGCGGCGATCGTCTCGGCCGACTCGCGGCGGAGTTCGGGGACGACGCTTCCCTGAACGATTCCGAAAAGGGCGGCGCCGTTTCGAGGGCGCGGGCTGCGGCGCCACCAGGCGTGGGTGCGGTCCAGGGCGCGGCGGGCGGCGGCGGGGTCGGGCGGGTAAGGGATGGGTTCGTCCAGGGGCATGAGGATGTCGCTTCCGAGGAGCTCCTGGATTTCCACGACGCGCTCGGGGGTGAAGTGAACGGCGGCCCCGTCGAGGTGGGACTGGAAGGTGACGCCGTCGTCGGTGACGCGGCGCCGCTCCGCGAGGCTGAAGACCTGGTAGCCGCCGCTGTCGGTGAGGATCGGGCCGTCCCAGGACATGAAGCGGTGCAGGCCTCCGAGGCGGGCGACGCGTTCGGGCCCGGGGCGCAGCGCCAGGTGATACGTGTTCGAGAGGACGATTTCGATTCCCGCGGCGCGAAGTTCGGCGGGCTCGAGCCCCTTGACGGCGCCTTTGGTGCCGCAGGGCATGAAGGCCGGCGTGGCCGCGGCGCCGTGAGGCGTTTCGAGCCGTCCCCTGCGGGCGCGTCCGCAGCGGCCGAGGACGGTGAATCTCATGCCTGGTCGGAGATCACCTGGACGATGATCTCCCGCTCCCGGGGGCGGGTGTCGAAGTCCACGAGCACGATCTGCTGCCAGGTTCCGAGAAGGAGGCGTCCGTCGGAGAAGGGAATCGAAACCGAAGGGCCCAGCAGGGCCGCGCGGACGTGAGCGCTGCCGTTGTCGTCTCCCGTGGCGTGGTGGTGATAGGCGTCCCGCTCGGGGGCGATTTTCTCGAAGAGATCCTTGAGGTCCTGGACGAGGCCGGGCTCGTATTCGACGGTGGTGATCCCGGCGGTGGAACCCGAGACGAAGACGGTGGCGACGCCGCGTCCGCGGACGGTTTCGGCGACCCGGGGGGTGATGTCGAGGACGTCGGTATGGCCCCGGGTGCGCACCCGGAACGTGTGCGTCCGGATCATGTCCGGATTCTAGGAATCCCGGCGGCGAAAAGCAAAGGCCGGTCGGCCGGGCGCGTCAGAAATCGAAGCCCATGCCCAGGGTGACGAGAAACATCCAGTCTTCGCCGTCGAAGACGACTTGGGGCGTGAGGGTCATCGAGACGGAGCGGGTGAACCGGATCCAATGCCAGCCGAAGGAAAGGCCTCCCAGCACGCCGAAGCCGTTTTCGAGGCCGTTGACGTCGTTGAAATAGGAGTAGAGGAATCCCACCTGAGGTCGCAGGAAGACGAATTCGCTGTGGACCACCTCGTAGTCCACGCCGCCCCCGAAAAGAAAGAAGTTGCCTTCCTTGTCGGGTTGGTAGAAGGGGAGATCGCGTTCCACGCGGGAGACGACGCCTTCAGCCCACAGTCCGAGATGATCATCAAGAATCGAAGTGGGAAGTCGAAGGAGCAGGCCCGCGGCGTAGGTCGGATCCGCGTCGAAGGCGGAGCTGAACGCGATGGCGCCGAGGAAGGGATGGAACTCCGTATGCTCGAGATTCAGCAGCGGGCGGCTCCGAAGCGACATTCCACGGGGAAGGGGATCGTCGTAGTGCAGCCGGGGCGGCTCCTGGTCCTGTTGGGAGGGGGTCGGCTCTGAAGTCTCCTCGGCGGCGCTTTCGAAGGGCCAGGCGGCCGATGGCGTCGAGAGAAAGAGGATTGCGCCGACGCTCGCGATCCATCCGACCGTGGATCTCATGAGAGGCCCCCCCGGTTCGTCCCCGTTGCCCGCTCCTCTCGAGTCGATTAATACCTCATTCGCGCCGGAGGAGCAAAATTTTTTCGGGGCAGAGGGCGTGTGGGACCCGGGTCAGGGGGCGACCTTGCGGTATTGGATAGGGACGCGGAGGGCAAGCGCGTGGTATCTAGGGGACCGTTGCATGCTGGATGTGCTGTCGAGCTTGCGAATGGAGGGCGGGAGGTCATAATAGACGAAAGGGAGAATTGAGCTTGGTGCGGGTGATGAACGGGGGAGGCATGGGCATGTTCCGTCCGTGGGTAAGGGCGTCTCGACGGGGACTCGGATGGCTGCTTCTGACGGCTCTTGTGGGGCTGAGCTCGGGAGCGGCGCCGGCCCTGCAGGCGGTGCCGAACGGTCTGCTGGGGGAACGGTTTTCGGCGCAGGGATGGACCGGAACGGTTACGCGCCGCATCGATGCCACCGTCAACTTCACCTCTTTCGCGGCGGCGGACTTTTCCGACAACAGCGCAGATGACCTGTCCGTTCGCTGGGTGGGATGCGTCCGGGCTCCCGGAACCGGTACGACCCCTGTGAACGTGACGTTTTATTGCCGTTCCGACGACGGCTGCCGCGTGTGGGTCGACGGGGTGCCGGTCGTGGATCAATGGAGATATCAGGGAATTCCCGGAGCCCCGGGGCCTTCCGGCACGATCGCGCTGATGCCCGGGCAGCTGTATTCGATCGTCGTCGAAATGTTCGAGGGGGGCGGCGGCGAGGGATGCATTCTTGAATGGTCCTATCCCGGTCAGGCCCAGCAAGTCATCCCCACCGGCAGTCTGTTCGCGCAGGTGGCGCCGCCCCAATTCAGCGTCGCGGCGGGCACGCTTTCCAACTGCGCCGCCCTGAGCATCCGTTGCCCCACGCCGGGGGCGACGGTGCAGGTTTCCATCAACGGAGGCGTCGCCACTCCGTACACGGGGCCCATCGTGATCGGTTCCGGCACGACGACCGTGACGGCGACGGCCTCCCGGACGACGCCGGGGGCGACTCTGTCGAACAGCACCACCAGCGCGACCTTCACGGTCAACGACACGACCCCTCCCGCGATCGCCATGGTCCAGAGTTATGGGGAAAATAAAGTGCGGCTCGTCTTTTCCGAGCCCGTTACGCAGGCTTCCGCCGAGAACACCGCGAATTACACCTTTACGCCGGCGGCCACGGTCACGGGAGCGGCACTTCAATACGATCAGCAAACCGTCATCCTGACGGTGACGGGCCTCACGGCGGGCACCGATTACATCCTGCGGGTCAATAACGTCCAGGATCGCGCCGGTCCGGCGAATGCGATTCCCGGTCCTCCGGGCGGATCGGTGACCTACAGCGGCGCCTACAAGGTCTTCACCCACCGCCCTTGGCGGGAGACGAATCTCGTCGATTGGTACCGGTTTGATGAGCGGGTTGGGATCACCGCCGCGGATTCCTCGGGAAGCGCCACGGGGGGGAACAATGGAACCCTGCCCCCGCAGGATCTGGTGGGCGGGAACACGGGACCTTATTGGATCGAGGAAGGGAAGTTTCTGGGCGCTCTCTTCTTCGACGGGGAGAACGACTTCGTGACGATCAGCGACGTCGCCCCCGTCGTGGGCGGCGGTCCGGCGAGCGTGGCCTTCTGGGTGCGGACGGGCATGAGGACCGGCGGAACGAACGCGAATCTCTATCAAGCCCCCGCCGTATTGGGCGTCGAAGTGGGTGGCGCCAACGACATTCGTTACGGAGCGTTCAACCAGAGCGGCCAGATTCTCGCCCAGGCGGGAGATTCGAACCCGATCGTGGCCGGAACCAACGTGGTCAACTGGCAGTGGCATCATGTCGTTTTCACGCGGGACCCGACCACGGGTCAGTTCCGCGCCTACATCAATGGGGATCGGGAGGTTCCGGCCGCCGTGACGGGGGATGCCGGAGCCAAGACGGGCGCGCTTACCCGGATGGCGTGGCCTAACGGAACCCCCTTCTGGTCGGCGTGCGCCGCCGCCCTCGATGAACTGAGGATCTATAATGCCATCCTCACCCAGGCCGAGGCCGTCAGCCTGGCCAACACGATCCCGCGCGTTCTGGCGTCGGGACCGACGCAACCGGTGGACGTCGGTGCGACGGCGACGCTGTCGGCGTCGCTCAGCCCGGCGCAGGACGACGGGATTCCCAACGGCTCCACCATCACCTGGCAGTGGACTCAGGTGGACGGGCCCGCCGGCGGCGCCGTCATCGCGACCCCGAACGCGGCGTCCACCAACGTGACGTTCAACCAGGGCGGGACGTACGTTTTCCGGGCGGTGGCCACGGACAGCCACCTCAAAACCAGCGACGACGTGCGGGTTACGGTCCCCTTTATCCGGGTGACGCCCGCGTCAGTGACCACGACGGAGGGTGGAGCGGACGCGTCCTTCCAGATCGTGCTGACCACTCAGCCGACGTCCACGGTCACGATCAGCGTGAGCAACACGGACACGACGGAAGGGCAGATCCTCGATTCGGGGGGCAATCCCCTCACGCAGGTCCAGTTCACAACGTCCAACTGGAACACGCCGCAAACTGTCGTGGTTCGTCCGGTGGACGATTTCATTCGGGACGGCAACATCACCTACACGGTAACCGTCGGGCCGGTCACCAGCAGCGATACACGCTTCAGCGGGGAGAATCCGCCGGACGTGACGGTGACCAACAACGACAACGACACGCCGGGGATTGCGGTGACTCCCCTGAGCATCGTCACGACGGAGGCCGGGGGCACCGCTTCCTTCTCCGTGGTTCTCACGTCCCAGCCGCAGGGAGGCAATGTCGATATTCCCGTATCCAGCAGCAATGTGGGAGAGGGCACCGTGTCGACGGCGACCCTGACCTTCACGGGCACAAACTGGAACAGCCCCCAGACGGTGACGGTCACCGGAGTGGACGATACCGCCCTCGACTTCACGCAAGCCTACACAGTGGTTCTGGGACCGGCGACCAGTGCGGATCCGGACTACAACGGCATGGATCCTTCCGATGTGGCGGCCGCGAACCTGGATAACGAAACGATTCCCGATCCGGATCAGGCCTGGGGCAACTGCGGGGCGACCGGGGCCGAAGGGCTCCTGGCGTTCCTGGTCGTGGCCTTCTGGCGGCGGCGCGCGCGGAAGAGACCGTAAGGAGTCCCTCCGTCAGCGGTCCAGGTCCGGAGCGTGAGGTTCCGGCGGAGTGGGGACGGGTTTCGGATCGGACGGGGGCGGCGTCTCGGGGCTCGGGTTGACGGGCTCGGGCGTGGCCGGTCCCGGTCGGGACGGCGTCGGGTGAATCGGCCCGGGCCCCTTCTCGGGCGGTGTGGGCGGGAAAGGAATGCGCTCCCGCCCGTCCTTCGTCCGCAGCCTGCGGGTTTTCTCCATCGCTTTCTATTGAGCCCCCGGGACGTCGCCGCGTGATCGGGGTCCTGTTCGACGCTTCTTTCGCCGGAGGGATCGCCGGGAGGTCAGCAGCGGAAGGTCCCGCTCCGGAACCCCGCGCGCCTTCGCCCGCGCGAGAGCGGACCGGATCTCCTTGCGGGCCTGCCGGCCGAGGGCGCGCGCGCCGGGGGGAGCCGCCGGCCGGGAGCGAGGCGAACCGCCGGGGGCCGAAGGAGCCGGCAGGTTCGGCCAAAGTTCCCGCAGGGGCTCCGGAAGGTGGGCGCGGACGTCCTCGAGCTCTCCCGGCGCCACATGGGCGGAGAGGACCCGGAAGACGGCGCGCGCGACGGCCTCCGGGTCCGCGCCGGGCACGTCGCGGAGACGGTCCGCCACGCGGCGCAGGAAGTCCTCCTTGCGGCGCTCGCGGGTGTAGGGCTCGCCGGGAGCCCAGCCCTCGAAGGCGAACCCGCGAAGCAGGATGGGAAGCTGCGCGGCCAGGTGAAACGTTTCCTCCCGCAGGAGTCGCTCCCGCAGCGCCTGAAGCGTCGCCGCGAGCGCTCGGAACGCGTGGAGCGGATTCTCCCATCGGAGCTCGCGGGCCGTTTCCTTGACCCAGAGAAGCGTCTTCTGGAGCGTGCGATCCAGGACGTCCACGTGCTCCGCGGCGGCCGGGGAAGGAGACTCCCGGCGTCCCGGACGCCGCCCGGCGGCCAGGGCCGGAAGCTCCTCTTCGGGCACGCCCCGGCGGCGGGCTTCCTCCAGAACGGCGCGGATGTCGCGCTCCGCCTCTTCGAGAGCGGCCCGACGCTCCTCGGCCCGGGGCTCGGGGGCGGTCGACTCCCGAAGCGTTTCGGGAAGAAGGGCGGCCGCGTCGGGGACGCGGCGGATCAGCGTTTCGAGAACGGCGCGCGCGGCGCGCTCAGGAACAAGCTCGGGGACCTCCAGGAGCTCCTCCGCAATGCGGGCCAGGAATCGATCCCGCGTGGGCTCTCCGGGCGCGGAGCCGGTGTGCGGCGTCCACCCCTCGAGGGCGGCCCCGCGCACGGCCGCCGGCAGCGCGGTCAGGAAGCGCATCGCCTTCTCGTAGGGCAGCGCATCCCGCACCGCGTGAAGGACCGCGCGGAGGACCGCATAGGCCCGGTGGGGCGCATCCAGCCCGAGATCGCGTCGAAGTTCGGCCACCCAGGCATGGGCTTCTTCGACCGCCCGGCGAAGGGGTTCGACGTCGGAAAGCCGCATGAGGGATTCCCAAAGTCCGATCCGGGGCGCGAGGGCGCGTTATGGCCGATCCCGGATAACGCGCGGCTCGCGTGAGGCGTCGGGAGGACAGGAGCCTTCAAGGAGGAGTCATGGCCCGACCGAGGAAGAAGCGCCGGGGGACGACATCCCGCGCCAAGACGAAGCACGCCCGCGTGGGGAAGAGGACGAAGGAGGAAGTCGCTGGCGAAGCGCGCGGCCGGATGGAGCGGGGCTACGCCCCGACGACCGCCGCGGGCGAATTCGTGCACGAGGAAATCCATCACGTTCGGGAAGGCAAGCACGGCGCGGCGAGCCCCAAGCAGGCGATCGCGATCGGACTCTCCAAGGCCCGGCGGGCGGGCGTTCCCCTTCCGCCGCGCGGCCGGCGGAAGTGAACGGATCGGCGGGTGGTTGCATCCGCCCCGTGGCCGCGCTAAGATGAGCGCCCCGATGTGCCGGGGTAGCTCAATGGTCAGAGCGGCGGTTTCATAAGCCGTAGGTTGCCGGTTCGAGTCCGGCCTCCGGCACCACTTCTCTACACTTCGACAAGATCACCCGGACGGCGGCGCGGGGATCGCGGAACGCAGGTTCGTCGGGCAAAGGCGCTTCGGCTATCGGCCGCTTCCGGATCCGAACCACTGGTCCCGGATGCGCTTCTCCCGCAGCGCCTTGTACTGGG
>DATLZA010000156.1 GCA_035574235.1 Planctomycetota bacterium
CGCCTGTACAACCGGCGGGAGGACGGCTATAATCCCGCGCCGTGTACGAGTACCTGACGGGGCGTCTGGTCGTCCGGAAGCCCTCCTACGCGGTGGTGGATGTGAACGGCGTCGGGTACCGCGTGGACATTCCTCTTTCGACCTACGAGCGCCTGCCCCGCGAGGGCACGGTCCGGCTTTTCACCTACCTGCGGGTCAGCGAGGACGGCCACCGGCTTTACGGCTTCGCCACGGAAACCGAGCGCGAGATTTTTCTCCGGCTCGTCGAGGGGGTTCAACAGCTGGGGCCTTCGAAGGCGGTGAGCATTCTTTCGAGCTGCACGCCCGAGGATCTGCGGCGCGCGATCGAGGAAGGGGACGTGGCCTTCCTGAAGAACATCCGCGGCGTGGGGGAAAAGATCGCCAACCGTCTGGTCGTGGAGCTGCGCGGGAAGTTGCCGGAGCCGGGAGGGAAGGAGGGCGACGGCGCGTCCCTAACTAAGGATGCCGTGGGGGCGCTCGTAGCCCTGGGGTACGACCGCCGGCAGGCCGAGGAGGCGGTGCGGCGGGCGCAGAAGGAGCTGGGGGCGGGCGCTCCGGTCGAGGAAGTCATCAAGAGGAGTCTGGCGCATGTCTAGGGCCGCGGTTCTCCTGGCCGCCGTGGCGGCGGCGGCCGTTTCGGGATGCCACACCTGTCCGGATCATCGCGCGGCGGAGCTGGCGTTCGAGCTGGCGTACTTCAATTACCAGAACGGGAAGTTCGACCAGGCCAAGACGCTCTACATCCGGGCGCTGGAGAACTGCCCGAACGATTACGACGCCCTCGTGGGGCTGGCCAACGCCAGCCGGGAATACGGCAACGAACTCTTCCGGGCCGCCCACGCGCTCGTCGAGCAGGGCAAGGTGGACCAGGCGCGCAAGATGTTCCAGGAGGCCAACGAGAACCACGTCGAGGCCGAGCGGTTCTTCCGGACGGCGATCGAGCGGCAACCCGACGACATGCTGCCGCATTACGGGCTGGGCCAGCTTTTCTACCAGCGCGCGGTGACGCCGTTTCCTTTCCCCTATCCGGTGGACGACAAGGAGAACCGGCGCCGCGAGCGGGACGCGGCGATCCGGGAGTTCAAGCTCGTCGTCGAGCGGGGGGCGCATCAGCTCTACCAGGTGCACCGCTACCTGGGGCTGGCGCTCTTCGCCGCGGGGAAGATGGACGAGGGGCGGTATCACCTTCAGATCTTCCACGAGGCGCAGGAGAAGATGTTCAACGTCTGGGTGGACCGGCCGGCCGAGACGGACGAGGAGAAAAAGCGCAAGGAAGCGGCGCTGCGGCAGCTCGAGCGGGAAATCGAGGACGTCCGGAGCATTCTCCTGGTTTATCAGGAGGATCTCGAGCGGCGGCGCGATCTTCTGCAGACGAAATCGCCCCGATCCGCGGAGGACGAGCGGGACCTGGCGCAAGTCACGCGGGAGCTGCTTGCGCTCGAAGGGATGCTCAAGTCGTTCGTCCTGACGCGGCTGGGGCCGGAGGAGATGGAGCTCCGCCGTCGCTGCGCCGAGTATCTGGATCTCTTCAACCGGGGCGCTCTCGACCAGATTCTGGCCCAGGTGGCCCCCCGGGGGGGCGAAGAGGAAGCCGTCCGCCGAACGCTCCGCCGCAAGGTGGAGGAGGGCACTCAGTACACCAAGGTGCGCTTCACATCGATCGCGGTGGCGGGGGCGCAGGGGAGCGTCGGCGTGGTGTGCGATCTGGTGACGCGGAAGGGTGTGCGTCCGGAGACCGAGCTGCTCCTGCGATGGCAGAAGGTGGGCGGGCGCTGGATGGTTTCGGAACATCCCTGAGGCGGCCCGTCACCGCGCGGCGGCGGGCGACTCCGCGCGCGGGCCGAGCCGGCGGCCCAGAACCGCCCGGAGCTCGTCCATCGGCAACCCCCGGCCCGGGCAGAGGGTTTCGGCGTCCACTTCCCGGTGGGATCGGACGCGCTCGGCCGGGATGCCGTACTCGCGGCAGAGCCGTTCCAGGAGATCCAGAAGCGCGGCCAGCTGCTTTTCCGTGGGCGGGGCGCTCCGGAGGTCGCCCACGAGGCACACGGCGATCGACTGCGCGTTGACTTCGGAGTTCTTCGTGTGGGGACCGGGGATCTGGTCCCTCCAGCGGTATCCCGCCTCGATGCCGCCGTCGGGGGAACCCGAGCCGTTGCCGACGATGAAGTGGTACGCCAGTCCGCCCAGGCGGGGGCGGTGGTCGCGTTCGAACGCGGCGGCGCTGCCCCCATGGGTGGCCGAATGGTGCAGGACGATCGACCGGAAGGAGGGATTCCGGGGGGCCTGCGGCTCATGGGGCGGCGGCTCGGGGAGAACGGCCTCCGATTCTCCCGCGCAGAACGCGTACACGGTGAAAAGGGAAAGCCCCGTCGCCACGGAGAAAAGCAGGATGTCCAGAGGCTTCATCTCGAGGTTCCGGATCGCGCCGAAAGATCTTATCGGCCGTCGTCGAGCCGGGCTTTAATCCAGCGTCCCGCGCGTTCCGCGGCGCGCACGAGCGCTTCCGCCGACCGGTCGCCCGTTTCGAACGCCGTCCGGTTCGGCAGCTCGCAGCGGCCGCAGACGAGCACCACGGGCGCCGGAGAGAGGCGCATCACGGTTCCCACCGCCTTTCCGCCCAGGGACGTGCGGTCCACGCATCCTTCGCCGGTGACGACGAAGTCGCACGGGCGGGGGAATCCGGCCAGGCGCAGGATGAACTCCGCGCCCGGAACGAGGCGCGCGCCGTAGGCCGCCAGGCCGGCCGAAAGCCCCCCGGCGGCGCCGCCGTGCCGGATCCGGGAGACGTCGGCGCCGGTTCGCCGACGCAGCTCCCGGGCCCAGTCGCGCAGGCGGCGCTCCAGGATCCGGACCTTTTCCGGCGTGGCGCCCTTCTGGGGCCCGAAGACGGGCGCCGCTCCCCGGGGACCCAGAAGGGGGTTCTCGACGTCGCAGAGGACCGTCACGCGGCGCACGATCGCGGGCGTGAGGACCTCCAGGGCGCCCGCGCCTCCGTCGACGGTGGCGCTGCCGCCCACGCCCACGAGGATGCGCCGGGCGCCTTGGGCGAACGCGTGGGCGATGAGCTCTCCGGTTCCCCGGGTCGTCGTCACGAGCGGGTCGCGCCGGTCCGGGGGGACGAGCCGGAGGCCGCTGGCGCGGGCCATCTCGATGACGGCGGTCCGGCCCGACCGGAGATACGAGGCGCGCACGGGGCGGCCCAGGGGACCGGTGACCCGCACGGAGATGAGGCGCCCTCCGAGGGCCGCGCGGAGGGCCTCGAGCGTTCCGTCCCCGCCGTCGGCGACGGGCACGAGTTCCAGCCGCGCGCGGGGCAGGGCCCGGCGGAGTCCGCGGGCGATGAGACGGGCCGCCTGTCGCGGCGAAAAGGTTTCCTTGAAGGCGTTCGGGGCGACGACGATGCGGGGGCGGGAGGGGGCGGCGCTCACTTGCCTTCTTTCTGCTCCTCGCGTTTGAGCCAGACCTCCCACTCCTGTTTGGACTGGGCCTTCGTGGCTTCGTTGGGAAGAGGGCGGTTCTGGCCGGTCAGCTCGTTGAGGACTCGCACCGCCGCGCGGGCGATCATGATGTCCGCGTCGTCGATGTGCCGGACGAGGTAAGGATAGGCCGCCGGGCCCATGGCCTTGACCTTGGCGAAGGCGAGACCCTCGGGCCGCTTGGGGTCGTCGAACCCTCCGCCGGGCCGGAGCATTTCCATGATCTTGGCCCAGTCGGCGCGGGCGGGATCCTCGCCGACGATGCGGGCGTTCTCGGCTCCGCCGCCCTTGCCGCCCCGCTCGGCGATCTCCTGACGGTTGCGCTGGTACCATTCCAGCCAGTAGGCGAACTCGTTGCCGCGGTAGTAGGCCGAGTTGACGTATTCGAGACTGACCGGATTCTTGCCCGATTCGGTCGCGATCCGGTGCTTGACGCAGATGTCGTGCATGGCACGGAACGCGCCCCGCGCGATCTTCTCGTCGTCGCTGAGCATGCCGTCCAGGACGTAGGGCAGCCAGCGGGGATCGTCCTTGACGATCTCGTCGATGCGGTCCGCGGAGACGAGCTTTTCGAATTCCCGGGTCAGCTCCGCGTCTCCTCCGAGGGCCGCCGGAGCCCCCGGGACGTACTTTCGGGCTCCGGGTTCGAAGGTGGCCGGGGCCTGGTAGCTGCCGCCTTTGCGGGTGAGGGAGGCGGGCTTGGCGGAGGCGTCCTTGCGGGCGGCGAGCTGCCGCTGATACTCGGCTTCGGCCGCGGCTTCTTCCTCGCGCGCCTTGCGGGCGAGTTCCTCGGCTTTCTTGCGACGCTCCTCTTCGCGGGCCTTCCGCGCGGCGGCCTCGGCCTCGCGGCGGGCGCTCTGGTTGTTGAGCATGACGATGAGGAGCACCACAAGGACCAGGAACCCCGCCACCGAGCCGACCAGCAGGGCCACGCCGGATCCGGGGCGGCGCCGGATGCGGGTGGCGGAACGGGATTCTTTGGCGATGCGTCCGGTCGGACGATCCGAAACGCCGGGCGCCGTGGCGGTCGCCATCTTGCGGTAAAGCGCCGTGGTCTTGCCTCGGCCGGAGGAGCCGGCGGCGGCCGGCGCCGGAGCCGGAGCGGAGGGGGCGGCGGCGACCTTGGGGTACTGGCCCGTCTGGCCCGTGGGGACGCGGACGGAGGCGCCGCAGTCGGGACAGCGGACGGAGGCGCCGCCGGCGACGCGGGTGACGTCGATCTGGGACGGGCAGCGCGGACAGCGGATCAGCCTGGCCATACCCTAATCTCCTCAGGATCGCCCCGTATCGCGGGATTATAGGGCGGCTCGGAAGACGCCTTCAAGAAGAACCCTTTTGCCGCGCGGAGGCCGCCGCTATACTCCGGGGCGTGACGCTTCTGGTGACGGATCCCCTCTACCTGGAGCATCGCGCGCCGGGCCATGTGGAGCGTCCGGAGCGGATTCAGGCGATTCTCGAGCACTTCCGCGGTCGGGGCCTGCTGGCGCGGCTGAACGCCCTGGCCGCGCGCGACGCCCGGGAGGAGGAGCTGACGCTCGTCCACGATCGCGCGTACGTCGAGTTCATCCGCCGGGCCTCGGAGCGGGGCGGGGGATGGCTCGATCCGGACACGTACGTCAACGAGCGCTCGTACGCGGCGGCCGTGCGGGCGGCGGGCGGGGTTCTGGCCGCGGTGGAGGCGGTGCGGGACGGGCGGGACCGGACGGCGTTCTGTCTGGTGCGTCCGCCGGGACACCATGCGCTGCCGGATCGCGCCATGGGGTTCTGCCTCTTCAACAACGTGGCGATCGCGGCGCGGTTTCTGAGACGGCGCGTTTTCATCGTGGACTGGGACGTGCATCACGGCAACGGCACGCAGGAGATATTCTGGGCGGATCCGTCGGTCGTGTATCTTTCGACGCACCGGTTTCCCTTTTATCCCGGGACCGGAAGGGAGGACGAACGGGGCGCGGCGGGGAACATCGTCAATCTTCCGTTCGAATTCGGCACCTCGCGGCGGACGTTCCTCGATCGCTTCGTCCGGGAGGTGCGCCGCGTCGGCCGCGAGTTCCGGCCGGAATGGGTTCTCGTCTCCTGCGGTTTCGACGCCTTCGCGGGGGATCCGATCGGGGGGCTGGGACTGGAGCCCGAGGACTACCGGGGGATGACCGAAGCGGTCCGCGAACTGGGGACGCCGGTCGTGTCGGCGCTCGAGGGGGGCTATGCGCTGGACGCGCTCGGCGCGTGCGCCGAGCAGCACGTCCTGGGGCTTCTGGATTAAAGGAGCCCGCGGCGGGCGCGGCACATCTGGACGGCCCGGCGGATCGCGGCGATCATGGGGGCCGGGTCGGCGATGCCCCGCCCGGCGATGTCGAACGCGGTGCCGTGATCGGGAGACGTCCGGACGAAGGGGAGCCCCAACGTCACGTTGACCGCGTTCGGGTCGAGCGCCTTCACGGGGCCGAGCCCCTGGTCGTGATACATCGCCACGATCGCGTCGGCGGGGCGTCTCCAGACGGTGTCGGCGGCGTAGGGGCCTTCGGCACGGAGGCCCTCCCGGCGGGCGATGTCGAGGGCCGGCGCGATCACTTCGATCTCCTCGCGCCCGAACTGGCCGCCCTCGCCGGCGTGGGGATTGAGTCCGCAGACCGCCAGACGCGGCTCGGCGACGCCGAAGAACTCGCGCAAGGCGCGGTCGGTTTCCCGCAGGACGCCCAGGATCCGTTCCGCCGTGAGGAGTCCCGGGAGCTTCCGGAGGGAGACGTGGGTGGTCACGAGCGCCACGCGGAAGCGGTCCGAGACGAAACACATGACCGGGAGGCGGACGCCCGCGCGGGCGGCGAGGTACTCGGTGTGCCCCACGAAGGGAACGCCCAGGCGGGCGATGCGCTCCTTGGAGACGGGGGCGGTGACGATGCCGTCCACCTTGCCGGAGAGCGCCAGGTCGGCCGCCTCGTCGATGGCGTCCAGCGCCTCGCGGGCGCCGCCCGAGCGGCGGCCGACCGTGACGATCTCGGCGTCGTACGGTTCGCGGAGGGCCTTGTCGACGACTTCGGGGCCGATGCCGGCGGGGTCTCCGAGCGTGACGGCGAGCTTGACCACTACGACTTGACGAGGGTCTCGGGCAGTTCGAAGTTCGTGTGCACCTTCTGGACGTCGTCGCTGTCGTCGAGGGCGTCCATGAGGGCGAGCACCTTGCGGCCCGTCTCCTCGTCCACCTTCACGTAGTCCTTGGGCAGGAGCGTCAGCTCGCTGCTGCGGAGGGGATACTTGGCGCCGAGGGCCTTCTTGACGGCCTCGAAGTCCTGGGGGACGCACGTGATGAGATAGGCGTCTCCGGAGACTTCCATGTTCTCGGCGCCGGCCTCGAGGGCGTCGGCCATCATCTGGTCTTCACCGGCGGCCGAGAGCGGGATCGTGATGGCCCCTTTGCGCTGGAAGAGGTAGGCGACGCAGCCGCTGGCGCCGAGGTTGCCTCCGTTGTTCTCGAAGATCTTGCGGATCTCATGAGCGGTGCGGTTCTTGTTGTCCGTGAGGCACTCGACCATGACGGCCACTCCGCCGGGGCCGTATCCCTCGTAGGTGACCGACTCGTAGGTGACGCCGGCGATTTCTCCCGTTCCGCGCTTGATCGCCCGCTCGATGTTCTCGCGGGGCATGTTGGCGGCGCGGGCCTCCTCGATCGCGTACTGGAGCTTGAGGTTGCTGTCGGGGTTGCCGCCGCCTTCCTTGGCGGCGATCTGGAGGGCGCGGGCGAGCTTGGAAAAGAGCTTGCCCTTCTTGGCGTCCGCGGCGCCCTTCTTGTGTTTGATGGAGGCCCAATGGGAATGGCCGGCCATGAATTCGATTATAGGGGCGCCGCCGGGGGGTGTCAAACGGGCTCAGCGCGCGGCGTCGGAAGCGCCGCGGATCTTCGCGGCCAGGGCTTCCACTTCGGATCGAAACGCTTCCGTTTTCATCCGGCGCGCGGAGTCCTCGAGCGTGGCGGCGAGCTGGCGCCGCTCCTGCGGCGCGGGCTTGGGCTTGCGGAGGAAGGCCTGGGCGACCCGCTTCAGCCGAAGCGCCGTCTCCGCGTCCTCGAACCAGGGGTCGGCCTCGGTGCCCTTGTAGGGTTTGCGCTGCTCTTCCAGGATCTTCGGGGCGTCCGGCGCGTCGTCCCGGACGGCCTTGAGGACCGCGGCCTGGCGGGCTTCGAGGTCGGCGGCCACCGGAGCCGTCAGTTCGGCGATCCGGCGGCGGCGTTCGGGGTCCAGGCAGAGCGTGCGGGTGTGGACGTAGAGGCTGACCAGCGCTTTCTGATAGGGCGCCGACGCCGGATCCCCGGCCTTCTCGAGCGCCTGGAGGTACCGGTCGGCCCGGCGCTGGACGACTTCGGCCGGGATGATCCAGTCGAACTTGATGTTGTCCGTTCCGGCGGGGAACGTCCTGGCGAACCGCTCGCCGTCGAAGAGGGCCGTGAGCGTCACCGTCCCGGTCCCCTTGAGGTCGAGAGCGTAGGCTCCGCTTTTCCAGCTCAGGGTCGAGGCGCCGTCGCTCGAGGTGACGGCGACCGAGCCGACCCCTTCGCCCACGTCGTAGAAGGAGTTGCCGTTCCAGTCCACGAAGAAGACGCCGCCGGCCATCCGCGGGTCCCGGCGGCCGAAGTCGTGCGTCGTGGTGTACGTGCCGCGGCCGTCGGGGACCATGCCCAGACCGATTTCGCGGTGCCGGGGGGACATCATGTTGCGCCGGTGTCCCCGTTCGGGCTGCATGCCGCCGGTGCCGCCGGGCCCGGCGTCGATGATGAAGCGACAGTGACTGTCCCAGCCGTTCCGATGGCCGGTGCCGGCATTCTCGGCGGTGTAAAGACCCGCGTAGCCGGCCGCGGCCACCCGGTCGGCGGGACGGGCTCCCGTGAATCCGGGCTTGGAGGGGGTTTCATCATGGCCCAGTTGGTCGTTGACGGTGATGTAGTGGCTGTGCTTGCGGGCCGCGTCGAGAAGATCGAGGTTGAAGATCAGCGGCGGGGCGGGCTTGAGCGCGCGGATTTCGTCCATGAACATCTTCCAGTCCACGAGGTTCCATTGACCTGTGGAATCCGTCTTGGCGTACGCCGCGATGCGCTCGGCGAAGGGGGCGGGATTCGCCCGCATGGCGTTCATGTGCTCGAGAGCGAGCGTTTCTTCCGGCGTGGGTTCCGGGTCCGGCGCCTGGTAAACCCGCCCGGAGTCCTGGGGGCGGGAGAAGGCGACCAGGAGCAAGGCCGGGACGGCCATCGCGATCCGCATGCACCCCTCCCGTGGAGCTTGGGAACGGGACTTTCTGTTGGGATTTTGACGAACTCTTTCGGCGCCGTCAAGGGGCGGTTCGGGTGTCCCGGCCTTGCGCGGGTCCTCCGGCGCGGCTATAGTGTCGGGGCCATGAAGCTCTCCCCGGAGGTGGTCCGGACCCGGGCGGAGGTCGTGTCTCTCCGGCGCGCGGTTCATCGGCATCCCGAACTGGGCTTCCGGGAAGAGCGCACGGCGGCCCTCATCCGGTCGAGGCTCCGGGCGTTCGGGGTGGAGCACCGGGCGGTCTGCGGAACGGGGACGGTGGCCCTCGTCCGCGGCGCGCGGCCGGGCCCCACGATCCTCATTCGGGCGGACATGGACGCTCTTCCCGTGCAGGAGGAAAACCGGGTTCCCTACGCGTCCCGGGTCCCGGGTCTCATGCACGCGTGCGGACACGACGGCCACGTGGCGATCGCGCTGGGGGCGGCCCGGGTGCTTCAGTCCCTGCGCCACCGCCTGGCGGGGAACGTGAAGTTCATGTTCCAGCCGGCCGAGGAGGGGCCGGGGGGCGCGGGGCCGATGCTTGAGGCGGGGGTGCTCCGCCGTCCCAAGGTGGAGGCGGCGTTTGCGCTTCATCTCTGGAACGAGATTCCGGTGGGCAAGGCGGGGATTCGCCCGGGACCGGTGTTCGCGGCGGCCGACGAGTTCGAGATGGTGGTGGAAGGGCGGGGGGGCCACGGAGCGGCGCCGCATCAGACGGTGGATCCCGTGGTGGCGGCGGCGCAGGTGGTGGCGGCCTGCCAGACGATTGTGAGCCGCCGGGTGGATCCCGTCTCGAGCGCGGTGGTCACCTTCGGAGAGATTCACGGCGGGACGCGGCACAACATCATCCCCGATTCGGTGCGGCTGACGGGGACGCTGCGTTCCTTCGAGGAGTCCGTGCGGCGCCTGTTGGCGCGGGAGGTCCCGCGGGTGGCGCGGCGCGCGGCGGCGGCGATGGGGGCGGGGCTCCGGTACACGTACCGCCCGGGCTATCCCGCCACGGTGAACGACCCGGAGATGACGCGCCGCGTGCGAGAAGCGGCCCGCGAGGTTCTGGGTCCGGGCGGGGCGTTCGAGTGCCGGCCCACGATGGGGGCGGAGGACATGTCCCTGGTCCTGCGCGAGGTGCCGGGCTGCTATTTTTTCCTGGGTTCCGCCAACCCGCGTCGCGGACTCCGCCATCCGCACCACTCCGCGCGTTTCGATTTCGACGAGGCGGCCCTGGCCGCCGGAGTCGAGATCTGGGTTCGACTGGCGCTCCGGTACTTGGGGGGGAACGGCTCATGATCGGCCCCGGCTGGTTCGTCTTCATCCCCGGCGGGATCAAGCGGGACGACGCCAAGATCCGCGCCCTGGCGGACGCGCTCAAGGTGTCCCTCTACGACGCGAAGATCATGCTGGGGGCTCCCGGCCCGCGGAAGGTGGCGGCCTTCGCCAGGCAGGAGGACGCCGAGATGCAGGCCCTGGCCCTCCGGCAGGCGGGCATCGCCGCGTTCGTCGTGGACAAGGCGCGTTTTTCGCGGCTGCCCAAGGTGTTCAAGGCGCTCAAGGCGGTCGAGGATCCTTCCGGGCTCGTCTTCACGATCGAGACGGCGCCGGCGCCGGGGGAGGTGACGGCCCGCACGTTCGAGCTGCCGCAGCCCAAGGGGCTGGTCCGCGCCGTGGTCCTGGGGTACTACACGCAGACGACGATGCACCGCGACGGAGGCCGGTCCAAGATGGCCGTGACGACGACCAGCCGCAGTCAGGTGCAGGAGCCGTTCATTCACCTGTATTCCGAAGATCCGCACACGATTCTCGAGATCGCGGGCACCCGGTTCGAGTATGCCTGGCTTCAGACGCTGGGCACCCTTTCCGGGGCGGCGCGGATGCAGAAGCTGGCCGAGCACCTGGCGTCCTATTACGGGGCGGTCTTCGACCAGACGCTCTTCCGCGCGCCGGAAGAGGTCCACGCGATCACCGCGGCGCTCAACGTGGACGCCGCCACCGGCCGCGCCGGTCAGGGGCTGGCCACCGCGTCCTCCTCCACCGACGATTCTCCCCTGGCCATGGCCGCTTCCCGGATCATCGTTTATTCCTTGGTCTACGGGCTCTGATATGCTATCTCTCTCAGCGCCGGGGACCTCCCTCGGCTCCCGCGCCATGCACGGTTCCTGGATGGGCCGGTTTCTCCGCTCCACCATCGGGATGAAGGTCCTGATGGCCGTCACGGGCGTGATCCTTTTCGGCTACACGATCGGTCACGTGGCCGGCAACATGCTCATCTTCGCCGGACGGGAGCGCATCAACGCGTATTCGAAGTTCCTCCACGAGAGTCCGCTGCTGCTCTGGGGGACCCGGGCGCTGCTGCTGGTCTCCTTCGCCGTGCACATCGGCGCCTCGATCCGGCTGGCCCGGCTCAAGTCCGACGCGCGCCCCGTCGGCTATGCGGTCAAGCGCTGGCCGGGTTCCAGCTACGCCTCCCGCACGATGTTCTGGAGCGGCCCGATCCTGGCGTTCTTCGTCATCTACCATATTCTGCACCTGACGACCGGCACGGTGCACCCCGACTTCCGCGACGACGTGTATCACAACCTCGTCAGCGGTTTCCGGCGCTGGCCGGTGTCCCTGGCCTACATCGGAGCGATGCTGTCCCTGGCGCTGCATCTGTCGCACGGGGTGTGGAGCATGCTTCAGACGGTGGGGATCAACCGGCCCGCGTGGGACCGGCCGCTGAGGGCGGCGGCGATCGTCTTCGCGGTTCTTGTGGCCGGCGGCTTCATCGCGGTGCCGGTTTCCGTCCTGGCCGGGTGGGTGCGCTGAGGCGGCCATGGAACTTCGCGCCAACGCTCCCTCGGGGCCGATCGAGACGGCGTGGGACCGCCATCGCTTCGACATGAAGCTCGTCAACCCCGCCAACCGCCGCAAGTACACCGTGCTGGTGGTCGGGTCGGGCCTGGCGGGGGCGTCGGCGGCGGCCACGCTCGGGGAGCTCGGCTATCAGGTGCGGTGCTTCTGCATCCAGGACAGCCCCCGGCGCGCTCACTCGATCGCCGCCCAGGGCGGCATCAACGCGGCGAAGAATTATTCCAACGACGGCGACAGCGTCTACCGGCTCTTCTACGACACGATCAAGGGCGGGGATTTCCGCGCGCGGGAGCGCAACGTCTATCGCCTCGCCCAGATCAGCGTTCAGATCATCGATCACTGCGTGGCCCAGGGGGTGCCCTTCGCGCGGGAGTACGGCGGTTATCTCGTCAACCGCTCCTTCGGCGGAACTCAGGTGGCCCGGACGTTCTACGCGCGGGGGCAGACGGGCCAGCAGCTTCTGCTCGGGGCGTATCAGGCGCTCCTTCGACAGGTGGACCGCGGCACGGTGCGGATGCATTCCCGGACCGAGATGCTGGATCTCGTCGTCGTGGACGGCCGGGCGCGGGGCATCGTGACGCGCGATCTCGTGACGGGAAGGGTCGAGTCCCACGCGGGCGACGCGGTCGTTCTGGCCACGGGCGGCTACGGAAACGTCTACTATCTTTCGACCAACGCCAAAGGGTCCAACGCCACCGCCATCTGGCGCGCGTACAAGCGCGGCGCGCTCTTCGCGAATCCCTGCTTCACGCAGATCCACCCGACCTGCATTCCGGTCACGGGCGACTATCAGTCGAAGCTCACCCTCATGAGCGAGTCGCTCCGCAACGACGGGCGCATCTGGGTGCCGAAGAAGAAGGGAGACACCCGCCCGCCGCACCAGATTCCCGAGGAGGAGCGGGACTACTACCTGGAGCGGCGCTACCCGGCGTTCGGGAACCTCGTTCCGCGGGACGTGGCCTCCCGGGCCGCCAAGGCGGTCTGCGACGAGGGGCGCGGCGTCGGCCCGGGGGGACTCGGCGTCTACCTGGATCTGGCCGACGCGATCCGCCGCCTGGGGCCTCAGGCGATCCGGGAGAAGTACGGGAACCTGCTCGACATGTACCAGCGGATCACCGACGAAGATCCCATGAAGGTCCCCATGCGGATCTATCCCGCGGTCCACTACACGATGGGCGGGCTGTGGGTGGACTACAACCTCATGAGCACGATTCCCGGCCTCTTCGTCATCGGCGAGGCCAACTTCTCCGATCACGGGGCCAACCGTCTGGGGGCGAGCGCCCTCATGCAGGGGCTGGCGGACGGCTATTTCATCGTTCCCTCCACGCTGGCGAATTATCTCGCGCAGACGAAGCTCGAGAAGATCGGGCCGGACCATGCCGAGTTCCGGCGGGTCGAAGGGGAGGTGGGGGAGCGCCTGCGGAAACTTCTTTCCATCCAGGGGCGCCGCACGGTGGATTCGTTCCACCGGGAGCTGGGGAAGATCGTGTGGGACTATTGCGGCATGAGCCGCAACGAGAAAGGCCTGCGGGAGGCGCTCCGCCGGATCCCGGCCCTGCGCGAGGAATTCTGGCGGGACGTCAAGGTCGTCGGCGGGGGCGAGGAACTCAACGCCGCGCTCGAGAAGGCCGGCCGCGTGGCGGATTTCTTCGAGCTGGCGGAACTCATGTGCCTGGACGCCCTGGAGCGGGACGAATCCTGCGGGGGCCATTTCCGGGAAGAGCACCAGACGCCCGAGGGGGAGGCGCTCCGGGACGACGAGCGTTTCTGCCACGTGGCCGCCTGGGAATATCGGGGACCGGACCGCCCGCCGGCGCGCCATGTGGAGCCCCTGACGTTCGAGTACGTCAAGCCCACCCAGCGGAGCTACAAGTAATGAATCTCACCCTCAGAATCTGGCGCCAGAAGGACCGCCGGGACGCGGGACGCTTCGTGACCTACGAGGTGCGGGACATCACGCCGCACATGTCGTTCCTGGAGATGCTGGACGTCCTCAACGAGGATCTGATCCGGAAGGGAGAGGATCCCGTGGCGTTCGATCACGACTGCCGCGAAGGGATTTGCGGGACGTGCGGCGTGGTGATCAACGGGCGGCCGCACGGTCCCTGGAAGGCCACGACAACCTGCCAGCTGCACATGCGGGCGTTCAAGGACGGCGACACGATCGTGATCGAGCCTTTCCGTGCGGCGGCGTTTCCGGTGCTCAAGGACCTCGTGGTGGACCGGAGCGCCTTCGACCGGATCCTCCAGGCGGGCGGCTACATCAGCGTGAACACGGGGAGCGCCCCCGAGGCCAACACGATTCCGGTTCCCAAACCCGTCCAGGAGCGCGCGATGAACGCGGCGGCCTGCATCGGATGCGGCGCCTGCGTGGCGGCCTGTCCGAACGCCGCGGCGATGCTCTTCGCGGGCGCCAAGATCACGCATCTGGGGGTGCTTCCGCACGGGCAGCCGGAGCGCTGGGACCGCGCGGTCCGCATGGTGGAGGCGATGGACGCGGAGGGGTTCGGCCACTGCACCAACGCGGGCGAGTGCAGCGAGGTCTGCCCCAAGGAGATTCCCCTCGAGGTCATCGCCCACATGAACCGGGACTACCTCCGCGCACGGCTCCGCGGCGCGCCCGCCCAGGCGGCCGAAGGCGGGACGGGCTAACCGCCGCCTCCGCCTCCGCCGGCCGTCTCCCCCGGCTCGGTCATCTTCCGGAAGTCGAAGATCCGGTCGGCTTCCTCCGGCCGCACCAGACCCTGCTCCACGGCCAGCTTCTTCACGCTGGCGCGGCGGGCGAGCGCCTCCTTGACGAGTTTGGCCGCCCGCTCGTAGCCGATGAGCGGATTGAGCACCGTCGCCGAAATGGGATTCTTCTCCAGCAGCTCGGCGCACCGCTCCTCGTTCGGCCGCAGGCCGTCCACGCACTTGGCCGCGAAGAGCCGGCATCCCGCCGCCAGCAGCGAAATCGATTCGAGCACGTTATGGATCATGACGGGAATCATGACGTTGAGCTCGAAGTTCCCGCTCTGTCCGCCCAGCGTCACCGCCAGATCGTGGCCGATCGCCTGCGCGGCCACCTGAAGGAGCATCTCGCTCATGACCGGGTTGACCTTCCCGGGCATGATCGAGGAGCCCGGCTGGAGGTCCGGAAGGAAAAGCTCCCCGAGGCCGCCGATCGGGCCCGACCCCATCCAGCGCACGTCGTTGGCGATCTTGATGAGCGCGCAGGCCAGGCCCTTCAGGGCACCCGACACCATCACGAGGTCGTCCCGCGCTCCCTGCGCTTCGAAGTGATTGCGCGCCTCCCGGACGGGGAGCCCCAGCGCCTTCGACAGGATCGCCGCGACGCGCCCGCCGAACTCGCGGTGGGCGTTGATCCCCGTTCCGACCGCCGTGCCTCCGATCGCCAGCTCGAGAAGTCCCTGCGCGGCCCGCTCGATCTGCTCCCGGCTCTTGGCGATTTGCGCGGCGTACCCCCCGAACTCCTGGCCGAGGCGCACCGGCATCGCGTCCATGAGGTGCGTGCGGCCGAGCTTGACCACCCCGTCGAAGTCCCGGGCCTTCTTCTCGAGCGCCTCCCGCAGGCGGTCCAGCGCCGGATAGAGCTCGTCCCGCAGGGCCAGAAGCGCCGCCAGATGCGCCACGGTGGGAATGACGTCGTTGGACGACTGGCTCATGTTGACGTGGTCGTTGGGATGCACGGGCCGGTAGGCGCCCCGCGCCCCGCCCAGCTTCTCGTTGGCGAGGTTGGCGATCACCTCGTTGGCGTTCATGTTCGAGGAGGTCCCGGAGCCCGTCTGGAAGACGTCCACGGGGAACTGGTCGTCGTGGCGTCCGGCGGCCACCTCCGCGCAGGCGTCCTGGATCGCCCGGGCGATCTCCGGAGTCATCCGGCCGGGTTTCAAGGCCAGGTTCGCCTCCGCGCAGGCGCTCTTGACGTGAGCGATCGCCAGGATGAACGATCGTCCGAACCGGCGGCCGCTGACGGGGAAGTTCTCGACCGCCCGCTGCGTCTGAGCGCCCCAGTAGGCCCGCGCGGGGACGCGGACCTCGCCCATGGTGTCCTTTTCGACGCGGAATTCGCTCACGGGTTTCTCCTCCGGAACGGCGAGGATTCTATAGGGACCGAAGCCTGAAACAAAGGGTTTGTCCTACGGTTCCGGCGACAGGCACCAGCGCACCGCCGCGTCGAAGAGCGCCCAGCCGGCCTCGTCGAGGGGAACCTCGGGATCCTCGGGGAAAAGAAATCCCACCCGCGGCGCGGGCGCCGTCCGGCGTCTCATGGCCGCTCCCTTCGGATAAGCGAAGACGAGCGGCCGGGTCGGATCGCCCGGAACCGAGGCCACAACGAGAGCGCCTTCCGCAGGCCGGACCCGCCGGACGGCAACGGGACGCCGGAAGAATCGCACGGGGCCGGAAAGACCCGCCCCCAGCGGATGTCCCCCGGGCGTCCGGATCTCCACCTCCGTCGGACGCTCGGCGTCGTTCCGCTCCGCCTCGGCCGCCCCAAGCGTCATCCCGAGGGCGTCCCACAGATCGGGGCCGGCGCACAGGATCGGAACCGGAAGGGCGGCGAACCGCTCCGCCTCCGCGAAGTCCTTCCCCGGGAGCGAGGGGGCGAGCGCGATCAACCCCTTCTCCTCGACGTCGGCGGGGACCAGGAGGCCCGCATCGACCACCGTGACGGCGAACCCGAGACCGTTGAGGCGCGTGCGGATCGCCGTATCGGGAGCGTTCATGCGGGCGGACGCGCCGACCACGAGGAGCGCGTGCCGGCGCGCGTGGGGCGAGGAGGAAGGAAGAAGCGGGACGAGCGCGGCCAGGAGGGCCAGCGCTCCGGCGGCCGCCGCCCAGGCCGCCCGGCTTCCGCGCCTCCGCGAGGGGGAGGGAGATTCCCCGAGCCAGCGCCCCAAGTCGGCCGCCATCGCCTCCGCCGTCGCGTAGCGTTTTTCGGGATCCGGGGCCATGGCCTTCCGGCAGATCGCCTCGAGCCCGGGATCGGGCGGCGGAAGCCCCAGCTTGCGCGCCCGCTCCGACGGCGGGTCGATCGCCCCGTCCACCACCTTCGAGAGCATTTCGACGGGCCCCTTGCCCTCGACCGGCGGCCGCCCGGTGAGGACCTCGTAGAGGATCGCCCCCAGGGCGTAGACGTCCGTCCGGCGGTCGAGATCGTCCCGCCCGCGGGCCTGCTCCGGACTCATGTAGGCGGGGGATCCCACGACGAATCCCGAGGGCGTCAGCGAGATGGCCCCGCTGGCCTCGAGGTTCTTGGCCAGGCCGAAATCCGTGATGAAGGGCCGCCCGGCGGAGTCGACGAGGATGTTGGCGGGCTTGAGGTCCCGGTGGAGGACCCCCTGCTCGTGAGCCGAGTGGACGGCGAGGGCGACGTCCCGCAGGACGCGCACCTGTTCGCGCAGGGGCGCGCCGGCGTGCCGCCAGTCCCCGAACGGGCGCCCCTCGACGAACTCCATGGCCAGATAGCGGCGGTCCTCGATGACGCCGGCTTCGTAGAGCGTGCAGATGGCGGGATGCTTGGGGAGGTTCGCCCCCACCCGCGCCTCCTGCACGAAGCGCTGCCATTCCTGCAGAGCCTGCCTGGGGCGCTCGGTCTTGCGGTTGAACAGCACCTTGAGGGCCACGCGGCGGTCCAGGGTGAGATCCCGCGCGTCGTAGACCACGGCCATGCCGCCGCGTCCCACGATGCGGTCGAGGCGATACTTGCCGAAGACGCCCAGCGGCGGAAGCTTCTCGTCCGCCGGAGGCGGCGGCGCGGGCCGCGAGGAATCCGCCGCCACGACGAGAAGTCCCCCGCAGGCCGCGCAGCGCCGCGGCGGAGGGCTCCCGGCCGGCGGGAGATCGCAGGGTTGGCCGCAGGACACGCACGTCAGATGGGCCACCGTGGAACGGATTATCCGACGCCTTCGCGCGGCGTCAATGGGCACGTGACGCCGGACGGCGGTTCGGCTACGCTGGAGGGAGATGATGGATCTGCGCCCGTTCGGTCCCACCGGTCGGGACGTGCCCGTCGTGGGCCAGGGAACCTGGAGGATGGAGCTCGCGCCGGCATCCGCCGTGGCGGCGCTGCGCCGCGGTCTGGACCTGGGGATGACGCACATCGACACGGCCGAAATGTACGGCGACGGGCGGGTCGAAGAGATCGTGGGCCGGGCGATCCGGGGACGGCGCGACGAGGTCTTCCTGGTTTCGAAGGTCCTTCCCTCGAACGCCTCCTACGAGGGAACGCTTCGGGCCTGCGAGCGGAGCCTGGCGCGGCTCGGGACGGACCGCCTGGATCTCTACCTGCTCCACTGGCCGGGACGGCATCCTTTCGAGGAGACCGTCCGCGCCTTCGAGCGTCTGAAGCGGGAAGGCAAGATCCTCGCTTACGGCGTGAGCAACTTCGACGCGGACGAACTCGACGAGGCCGTCCGCATCGCCGGCCCCGGTCGCATCGCCTGCAACCAGGTTCTCTACCATCTGGGCGAGCGGGCGATCGAGCACCGGGTGCTTCCTCGGTGCGCGGCGCTGGGGATGGCGCTGGTCGCCTACAGCCCGTACGGCCAGGGGGCGTTCCCGGATCCCCGCTCGGAGGGGGGGCGCGCCCTGGAGGAGGTGGCCCGTGCCCTCGGCGCCACGCCGCGCCAGGTCGCGCTGGCGTTTCTGCTGCGGAATCCGCGCGTGTTCGTCATTCCCAAGGCGTCGCGACCGGAGCATCTCGAGGAGAACGCCGGCGCCGCGGCGGTGAAGCTGGGTCCCGAGGACGCGGCGAAGATCGACCGGGCCTTTCCCCGCGGACGGCCGCGGCCCCTCCCGGTGCTCTGAGCCACGCGGTCCTTTTCCGGAACGGCCGTCACCGGCGTTCCCAGGGGGGGCCCAGCTCGCGGGCCTCGTCCGCTCCGACCAGAGAAAGCTGAAACCCGCTCGCCTGGGACGTGTAGAAGACGCGGCCGTTCGAGACGACCGCCCCCAGGCACTCGCGCGAATCCACGGCCGGCCCCGTGGAGACGAGCCTGTTGCCGTCGGACAGATCCACGATGTCCACGTTGGCTCCGAGGAGGTACGGCTCCGACATCGTGAACCGGCAGCAGGCGTAGTTGTGGGTGATCGTGCTGAGGATTTTGCCCGTGTGGCGGTCGAGGATGTGACCGTTGCCCCGGAGCGCCATCGAGAAGATGTAACGTTCGCCCACGGTGATGACGTTGAGGGCGGATTTCACCGGTTCGGATTGCCAGACGAGCGAACCGTCGGCGGCGTTGAGGCACGTGATGAAGCGATCCTCGGTCCGTTCGTGCGGGCGGTTGTTGCCGCCCAGATAGATCCGTCCATCCCGGGCGCTGACCGTGCACTTGGACGTGACGTAGTACCGGGTGGTCAGCCAATGGACGTCGCCCGTTTCGGGATCCAGGCATGCCGTCAGTCCGTTCGCTTCGGCGGGCTGGCCGCGGCGGCGCCGCAGCTCCGCGGCGTACCCGAAGAACGTGGAGTAATAGAGCCTGCCGTCCATGAGGGCCAGGCCGCAGTCGTTTCCGCCCCGGCCGTACTCGGAAAAATCCTTCTGCCACACGAGGCGTCCGGTTTCGAGATCCCACGCCCAGATCAGAGGCCGGTTGTCCGACGGGTAGTAGGGGTTGTCGTTGGAGTAAATCCAGCTCATGACCTCCTTTCCGCCGGGGAAGTGTTCCGGTTCGGCCTTGAAGGTGAAGGGCTTCTCCGAGCCCTGGGGCGCGTACGTGCCGGAGCCGGAGGCGTAAATGACCCGCCGCCGTCCGTACAGGACCGGCGGGAACTGCCGGCTCCAGCTCGGCGAGCCGGTAAAAGGAGCTTCCCAGAGGAGCTTCCCGGTCGCCGCGTCGAGGCACCGCACGAAGGATCGCCGGAGGCCCGCCTGAGGCACGTAGAGCCGCTCCTGATGGTAAAGCGGCGAGGTGAACGAAAGATACACCCCCGGCCACCAGCGTCTCCAGAGAAGACGTCCGGTATCCTGCTCGACGGCGATCACCTGTCCCTCGGCGGTGTGCGTATAGAGCCGTCCTCCGCCGCAGACCGGGATGTGCTTGACGGTCCCTTCGACGCGCCGGACCCATCGCACCTTGAGGGGCAGTTTGAGCCCCTGGGCGTTGGCGTTGGTGCAGGCGAAGTCGCCGTAGTTCGTGTACCAGTCGTAGCGGGCGGCCGCCCAGGGACCGGCCAGCGGCCGGCGGATTTTCCACACCTCGAGGTCGCGGGTCGGCGGCGGCGCCGTCCCGTCCGGTCCCAGCACGTACAGGTAGCCGTCTTCGCTTCCGAAATAGATGCGGCCGCCGGAAACCGCCGGCGAAGCCGTGATCGGCGCCCCCCAGGGCGTCCGGAACGACCACGCGGGGCCTCCGCCCAGGGGGACGACATAGAGGGCGCCGTCGAGTCCTCCGTAGACGGCCGTGTCGCGAAGGAGAATCGGAGAAGCGATCGCTCCGGTTGGGGCCAGAACTTCGGGATCTTCGCGGCCGGCGGCGTGCCGCGCGAGCCCGAAGCCTTCCTCCGGCCGGCACCGGTAGACGTCCTTGCCGCGGATGCTGACCGACGCGAAGCTCAGAAGCCCCGGAAGGTGAATCGCCGTCTGAGTGCCTTTGACGAAGTCGGTTTCGATCGCGCCGCCTTTCGGCCGGAGGATCTCGACGCGACCGGCGTTGTCGCGGCGATGCCACTGCACGTAGACCTCGCCCTCCTCGCCCACGCTCTGCCCGAAGCAGGCGGGATACTCGCGTCCGTCGTAGGCGGGGATCTCTCCGATCCTGCGGAGCTCCGCCCGGCCTCCGGCATCTTCCAAAAAGACCGTCCGGCCGCCCGCCGGGATGAGGACCGTGCGGCCGTAGAGCGACAGGTCCCGTGAGGTCACGAAGTGCTCCCTCCACGTGACGCGGCCCTGCTTGTGCTTGAGCCAGTCGGCTCCGCTCCAGCGGTCGCCCTCGAATCGGAGGACCTCGCGCACGAAGTCCCACGTCCAGGCGAGGGTACCGTCCGGCTCGACCGCGTAAACCGTGGAACCCAGGGTGACGAAGTACGCACGCCCGTTGCCGACGGCGGGACTCGAAAAGATCGCATCCCCGCAATCGATTTCCCGCACGATGCGGCCGGTGGCGCGGTCGAGAACGTAGTAGTACCCGGCGGAGGTTCCGAAGTGAAGGTACGGGCCGATCACAGCGGGGGACGAGACGTTGTTGACGTTCCCCGCGCCTCCGCGGGTGGGAGTTTTCCAGACGACCTCGAGCGTGCGCGCGTCGAGGGCGAAGGCGACGCCCGAGCCGTCGACGACATGGACGCGGCCGTCGGCGACCACGGGCGAGGTCTGGATCGCGTCGGTGAGAGGCACCGCGCCCACGAGGCCGAGCGGGGGTCGGACCTCCCGGTCGGGCGCGTTTCCGGAGCGCCGCGCGTCGAACTTGAGCTGGGGCCAGTCGTCGGCCCGGGATGAGGGCTCCGGGGATCCGCCCGCCGGCCCGTCGCCCGCGCGTGAGGGCGAAGGAGCGACCGCCAGGAAAATCGTCCAGAGGAGGATCATCGTCGGCCGTCTCCTTGTCTTTGCTCGCCCCTGCCGCCGGCGCCGGTCGTCCGGACGGAGGTCTCAGTAGTATTACGCCCGGTCCGCAGATCGGGCGGCGGCTCGGCTGTACGCCGTTCTCTTGCGGAACTACAATGTGGCTTGATGAACGTGCGCCTGGGGTGTCGCCGGAGCGCTCTTCGACGAATCGCGCGATGCGCGTTCGCGGTCCTGATCGCGGCGGCGGGCGGGTGCTCGGCGATCCCCATTGATCCGCATTCCTTTCCTCTCGAGAGGCTTTCCGAGGCGCATCGGGCCAAGGTCGAAGCGGTTCTGTCCGATGTCGCGGCGGTGGTGTCCCTGGAAGGAGGCCGGGTGAAGAGCCGGCCGGAAATTTATGACTTCCTGTTGGACGAGATGCCCTTCACCGGCGGCGTCGTGCGGGCGCTCGGGCGGGGGGACTGGAAAATCTTCCGGGATCCCGAGCGACCGGAGCGAAACGTCTTCCACGTTCTGGACGCGGACGGGATGAGCCTGAGATTCGAGCTGGTCTGGCGGGAACCGTCGCGGCGGCTGTACGTGTCGGAGGGGGTTTTCCCGATGGGGATTCTGCCGGCCTTGCGGGGGAGTACCGTGGTGGTGATGAGGACGATTCCGCAAGGAGAGGAGGTCTGGACCGACGCGGTCGTCTACGTGCGGGTGGAGACGCCGTTTTATTCGGGCCTGGCCAAGGGGCTGCGGGGACTCGTCGAGGACAAGGTTCGCGAGAAGTCCGGGTACTTCATCCGTGCGGCGCGGTGGGTGGCGGAAGAAGCGGCGGCGCGGCCGGACGAGCTCTGCCGCGCGGCGGCCGGCTCTCCGGAGGTGGATCCGGCGGCGCTTGAGGAATTCCGGAAGCGATTCGCCGGTCCGTGAACCGGGTTGCTTCGTTCTCCGCCGTACCCTATAATGTCGGTCGGTTCTCTGAAATTCGGGCGGAAGGAGACGGGGCGCGGGCGGTCGCGGTCGCCGAGAGGCGGCCGAGGCAAAGTCCGGGCTCCCGAGGGCAGGGTGGTCGCTAACGGCGACACGGCCCCGCCAGGGGCCGATGGAGAGTGCCACAGAGAAGATACCGCCGATGGTCTTCCCGCACGCCGAAGGGCGTTCGAGAGGAATCAGGCAAGGGTGAAAAGGCGGGGTAAGAGCCCGCCGCCCCGGCGGCGACGCCGGGGGTCCGCCGTCGCGTCCGGTTTCGGCCGCGGCGCCGCGGCGGATCCTCCCCAGCGGCCGGAAGGCCGCCGAGGAGGACACGGAAAACCCCACCCGGAGAAAGGCCGAATAGACGCGCGCCATCCTGGCGATCGACGGTGGCCCGCCGGAAGCCTTCCCGCACAGGGAGGGGGCGCGCCATGGGTAGGCCGTTCGAGCGCCGGCGCAAGCCGTCGCCCAGATTGATGACCGCCGCTTCCGGCCCGGAAACCCCGGGACGGGAGACCAGAACCCGGCTTACAGCGCCCCGTCTCCCTCCGCCCGCCACGGCAAGGAGGGGATCGGGCGATGGCGATCGCGTGCCTCGCGGCGGCGCTTCTCGGGACCCCCGTTCAGGAGGATCAGGACGCCGCGCATCGGCGGATTCTCGAGCGCGTCGAGCGCGAGGTCCGCGAATCCTACCTCCGCCTGCGCCACGAGCTTCGCGCGCTCATCCGTTCGGAGATCGAGCGGGCGCGCGCGGCGGCTCCCCGGCGCGCCTACCTGGGCATCGTCGCCGGCGATCTGGGAGACGACGAGCGCCGCGCGCTCGGAATTCCGGGAGGCATCAAGATCGCCGAGGTGCGCGGCCCGGCCCGCGAGGCGGGCGTCCGGCCGGGAGACATCCTGCTCGAGGTCGATGGGGTTCCGGTCAGCGAGGAGCGCATCGCCGGGATCCTGGGGCGGTACCGTCCTGGAGACCGCGTGGCGGTCACGGTGCTGAGAGATCGGCGCCGGGAAACGCTGAACCTCCGGTTGGGGGAGCGCGCCGAGTAGAGGGGGGAGGGATTGCGTTGTAGCGGACGCGCCGTTCGGCCGATATAATGGGGGCGCCGATGGTGACGCAAAGCTTCTATACGCCGGTGCAGGCCGCTCAAGTGCTCGGCTGCTCCGAGCAGGAAGTCGTCGATTACATCAAGTCCGGGCAGCTCAACGGCCAGTACATGGCCAACATCGCCAACTACGTCATCACCCACAACGACCTTCTGGCCTTCCTCAAGGCCACCAAGGATTTCAAGACGATCCAGAAGATCCTGACCCGCCGGATCATCCTGGTCGATCGGGATCCCAAGGTGCAGGACATCGTGCGGATGGAGCTGGGGCGCCAGGGCTTCGAGGTGCGCGTGGCCACCACGGAGCGGGAGGTGGCGTTCCTGGCGGACGAGATCCAGCCGGACGTCATCTGCGTCCACGCCGCGGCCACGACGCGCGGGAAGGACCCGGTGGGGCCCAGCCTGGAGCGGGCGCGCCGGGTTCACAAGACCTACGTCATCCTCTATCACAACTACGCTCCCCATTTCGCCAGCACCCCCGAAGTCGCCGCGCAACTTCAGGCGGTCCCCGCGGATCTAATCGTATCGACGGACCGCGGAGTCACTCCCCTGGTGGAGGCCGTGCGGGCCCGGTTCGGCCTCAAGGGCGGAGGCGGGGTCACGCCTCCTCCCCGCGGCCCGCTGCGGTAGCGCTCCCCAACGGGGTTGCCGGCGGGACGTATTACCTCTGAACGGAGGCGATCGAACGGTTCCCGAGGGAGGCTTTATGAAGTTCCTGCGGACATTCCTGGCGGGGCTCGGGATTCTGGCGGCGGCCGTGCCGGCGGCGGCCCAGGATCAGGACAAGGAAGCGCTCAAGAAGAAGATCCTGGAGGACGTCGAGCGCCGCCTCCGGCAGGAAGAAGAACGCCTTCTCAAAGACATCGAAAAGATGCTCGAGGAGGAACTTTCCGGGGTCCGAAAGGCGCCGCCTCCGGAATCCAAGCCTCCCGCTCCGCCGCGCAAGGCGCGCGGGTACCTGGGGATCCGGCCCGGAGACCTGAGCGACGAAGAGAAAAAGGATCTCGGAATCAAGAACGGGATCCGGATTTTCGAGGTTGTCGAAGGAGGCCCGGCGGCCAAGGCCGGCCTCAAGGCGGACGACGTCCTGGTCGCCATCGACGGGAAACCCATCGAGTCGCCCCAGGAGATTCCCGCCCTGATCCAGAATCTCGGAGAGGGCGCCCGCATCAAGGTGGAGTACCTTCGAGACGGGCGCCGTTCCACCGCCGAGGTGACGCTGGGGCGCCACCCGATGGACGCCGCGGGGGCGGAGGCGGCCCCGAAGAAGGAGGAGCCGCGGCCCGCCGAACCTCCCCGCGCGGAACCGCGGAAGGAGGAGCCCAAGAAGGAGGAGCTCCGGGAGCGCGTCAAGAAGTTCCTCGAGCCGCGCGAAGGGGAGCGCAAACAGGAAGAGCCCCGGGGCCCGGAGCGCGGCGCTCGTGGCGACGACGAGGGACTCGATTTCTTCGCCCTGGAGGACGAGGTCTTCGAGCAGCTCCGGGCCGTCTTCGAGCAGCTCGGAATGGATCCGGAGCAGTTTTTCGAGCAGGGCAAGGACGGCAAGTGGAGGCTCAACCGCGATCTGCGGGAAATGTTCCGCGGCCTGGACCTCGAGAAGTTCCGCGACCTTCTGCCGGGCAAGGAGGCGCCCGCCCCCCGCGCGAAGCCTCCCGCCCGCCCGGCCCCCAAGGTCGAGCCCCGCAAGGAAGCTCCCGCGCCTGCGGCGCCGCGGGCCTGGCTGGGGATCCAGCCGGAGGAACCGGCGGAACAACTCCGGGCTCAGCTTGAGATTGAGGACGGCGTCGGGCTTCTCGTGGCCGACGTCGTCTCCGGAAGTCCGGCGGAGCAGGCGGGACTCCGGAAGAACGACATCCTCCTCAAGATCGACGGGCAACCCGTCCGGGGCGAGGAGGGGCTGGCCAAATTCATGGAGGCGGCCAAGCCGGGCCAGGAGGCGGCGCTGACGATTCTGCGCCGCGGCAAGGAGCAGGTCCTCAAGGTCAAACTCGGCGAGCGAAAGGGCGAATAGCCCCCCTTCGTTTTCTCCGCCGCCCGAATTCCTGAAAGGTCGGCGCGCGGCGGCGCGTCTCCTTTCCTGGAGGCCCGGCCGGCGACCCCGGATTTCGGCCGGGAGCGTCGTTCCTTCGGGCCTTCCCGGTCGTTATAATGGTTGGGCCCTCGTCGCGCGAGGGCTCCCCCTGGATATGCCGGACGCCGCCGAAATCGCCCTGATTCAGCGCTGCCAGGAAGGACGGGAAGACGCCTTCCGGGAATTGGTCGAACGCTATCAGCGGCGCACCTTCTGGATCGCCTACAACATGGTCGGCAACCAGGAGACGGCCCGGGAGATCTCTCAGGAAGCCTTCGTGCGCGTCTTCCGCAACATCCGCCGGTTCGACGTGCGGAAGAACTTCTACACCTGGCTCTACCAGATCGTCGTCAATCTTTCGATCGACCACGTCCGGAAGGCTTCGCACGCGCGGACGGTGGATCTCGACGGCGTAGGCGGGCTGGCGGATCCCGCGCGCCGCGATCCTTCCGAAAGCGGGGAAAGGGCCGAAACGCGCCGCCGGGTGCACCAGGCGCTGGACCGGTTGCCTCCGAAGTACAAGGCGGTCCTCACCCTGCGCGACATTCAGGGGTTTTCCTGCGAGGAGATCGCCGAGATCGTCGGCTGCACCAACGCCACCGTTCGCTGGCGCCTCCACCGGGCGCGGCGCCTCTTCAAGGCCGTGTGGGAAGGCAAGGGCGTCCAGATCGGCGACGAAGGGGAGGCGTCCGAGCGCTGACCCGCCTCCGCGCGCCTAACAGCCCCACCCGCGGCTCGTATAAGGGGTGAATGGAGAAGCAGGATTTCATGGGCTGCGGGGAGATTCGGGAACTTCTGCCGCTCTACGTGGGCGGGGAGGCGTCCGAGGAGGACCGGGGGGCCGTCGAGGAGCACGTGCGGTTCTGCGGCGCCTGCGCGCGCGAGCTGGACCAGTACCGCGAGGCCCGCACCCACTTGGCCGTCCTCCGGGAAGTGGACGTCCCGCCGGGTCTCTGGCGGTCGATGTGGGCGGGCATTCGCGGCGAGCTTTTTCCGCGTTCGGTTCCCGCCGCGGGAGCGTCCTGGATGGAAACGGGCCTGCGGTGCGCCGCGGCGCTTTTTCTGGGCGTGGCGATCGGCCTGGGGGCGCACCTTGTGGGCGGAGATCGCCCGCAGGAGATCCCCGCGGCGCCGGAAGGCGTTCGAGAACCCGTGAGCGCCTCCGTGCCGGGCTCGGGACCCGCCCGGGTTCTGAGCTCGGAGCCCTGGCCCGCGAGACGCGCGCCCCGGTTCGAGATGGTGCTCCCCGAAGCGAACCCGGACGAGGACGCCTATCTCCCTCGCGTGGAATCCCTGCTTTCCGGCGACGAGCGGGAGTTCTAGTCCTCGACGCCGAGGCGGCTATGAACGCGCTCTGCGCCCTGCTGGCGATCGCCGCGGCCACCGTTCAGGACCGTCCTTCGGACGACTCCACCCTGCGCAAGCTCGAACGGGACATCGCCGCCGTCGTCGAAAAGGTCCGTCCTTCCGTGGTTCGCGTGACCGCGATGCTCGGGAGCGATCCTCTCTTCGGGCCGCGCCGGCGGATCCTCTCGGGCGTCGTTTACGGCGGCGAGGGACACGTGGTGACGGAAGCCTCGGGCGTCGAAGGCGCGGAAGACCTGTCCGTGGAAGCCGCCGGGGACGTGTACAAGGCGCGGCACGTGGCCTCCGACGTGCGGACCGGCGTGGCCGTTCTCCACGTTCCGGCGCGGGGGCTCGTCCCGGCCGCTTTCGTCTCCGAACCGTGCAAGCCGGGGGCCATTGCCGTGACGGTGGGATATCCCTTCGGCGCGCCGGGGGCTTCGTTCGGGAGCATTGCCGGCTCGGGCCGGTCGATCCTCGTGGGAGGCCGCCGGTACGACGACATGATCCAAGTGACCGCGCCCGTGCATCCGGGCGACTGCGGCGGATTCGTGGCCGATGCGGCGGGCCGGTTCGTGGGGCTGGTGCACTCGCTTTACGGGGCTGAGCCCGGTCGGTCCGCGGCGCCGGGAGCGGGTTTCGCCGTCCCGGCGGAATGGGTGAAGTTTTCGGCCGACCGCATCATCCGGCACGGACGGATGGTGCGCGGATGGCTGGGCGTGACGGTCCGCGCCGCCGGGCGGCCCGAAGGGGGCGTGCGGATTTTGCGCGTGGATCCGGACGGACCCGCCGCTCGCGCGGGGCTGGCGCCGGAGGACGTTCTGGTGGCCTTCGACGGCCGTCCCGTCCGGAATCCGGCGGAGCTGCAGTGGAAGGTGGCCCGTTTCGAAGAGCCGACTCCGGTGCGGGTGACCCTCCTGCGGGGGGAGGAGCGGCTCGAACTCGAGGTGCGCGTGGAGATCGATCCTCTCAAGTGAAATCGAGTCGCGGAGGACGACTCCCGAGGCCCGGGGCGTCCCCGTCCTTCGGGATTTGCCGTTCGATGATGGAGGAGAGGTTCCATGGAAGTCCTTCTGGCGGCGCTGGCGGCCCTTCAGGATCCGGACCCCCGGACTCCCGACCTTCGGGACGTGCGGCTCTACGTCTATGACGCCTCGCGCGGGCTGACGCTGCGCGTGCGCAAGGACGGCGCCGTGGAGGTCGAGATCGTCGAAGAGGCGGAGGGGCGCAGGGAAGTGCGCCGGTATTCGGCCCCCAGCGTCGAGGCGTTCCGCGAAGCGCACGGGGAGGTGGTCCGCCGGCACGGACTGGATCGCTACCTGGGCGCGGCGGCTTCACGCCCGGCGCGCCCGCGGGCGCCGGAATTCCGATCCCGTCCTCCGGCGGAGTGGGATGAGGAGTGGCGCCGATGGATGGAGGAACAGGAAGATCTCTTCCGGGAGTACCGGCGATTCTTCCGCGGGCCGTTTCCGGTCCCGCCCCGGCCCGAGCGTGACCCTGAGGCGACCGAACCGCGCGGTCGCGAGTTCGGCCTGCGGGTCGAGGGGCTGGAAGATCCGCTCCGCGAGCGGCTCGGGCTCAAGCCCGGCGAAGGCCTGCGGGTGGTCGAGGTGCGTCCCGGCACGCCCGCCGCGCGGGCGGGGCTTCTGAAGGACGATATCCTTCTGAAGGTGGACGGAAAGCCGGTCACGGACATCTGGCAACTTCGGCGCGACGCGCGGGCGGCGATGCTCAAGCCCGAGTTCGAGCTGGAAGTGCTTCGGGCCGGCGAGCGCAAAACGATTCGCGTCAAGGGAGACTCCGACGGCGCGGAGTATTGACGGGGAGGAGCGATCGTCATGAAGGACATCCTGCGATCGATCGCCGTGGCGGCGTTCCTGGCGGCGGGCGTGGCGGCGGGGGTCGGGCTGGGGCGCGCGTTCGACGCTCGAGGGGAAGCGCCCCGGCCGCCGGCGGCGCGTCCCGAACCGCCGGCGGTGCTGGCGAGTCTTCAGGAGTCGTTTCACGCGGTGGCGGAAGCGGCGATGCCTTCGGTCGTTCACATCACCACCCAGGTGGGCGGCGGGCTCGGGGACTTCTTTCAGCCCATGATGGGCGTGGGCTCCGGCGTCATCGTGAGCGAGGAAGGCCATATCGTCACGAACAACCACGTCGTGGACGCCGGAGCGGACCGCCTGCGCGCGCTGCGCGTGCGGTTCGTGGACGGCAAGGAGTATCCGGCCAAGGTGCTTGGGACGGATCCCGAGAGCGACCTGGCGCTTCTGAAGATTTCGGCCCGGGGAGCCAAGCTCGCGCCGATTCCGTTCGCGGATTCGGACCGGGTCCGCGTGGGAGACTGGTGTCTGGCGATCGGGAGCCCCTTCGGGTACAACCACACGGTGACGGCCGGCATCGTCAGCGCGAAGCACCGCCGCGCGCAGCTGGGGCTGCCGTATCAGGATTTCCTGCAGACCGACGCCGCGATCAACCCGGGCAACTCGGGCGGGGCGCTCGTGAACCTGAAGGGAGAGCTCGTCGGGATCAACACGGCGATCGTGTCCCAGACGCGGGGCAACGACGGCGTGGGCTTCGCGATCAGCTCGAATCTGGTCAAGTGGGTTTCCGAACGGCTCCAGCGCGAAGGTCGCGTGCGGCGCGGCTACCTCGGCGTGAAGCTGGCGGATCTGGACGCCCAGCTCGTGGAGGCGCTCCGCCAGGAGTACGGGATCGGGTCGCTGGAGGAGCTGCTGGACCACCTGGGACTCAAGGAGGCCCGAGGCGCCTTCGTCTTCGAAGTCGAGCCGGGCACTCCGGCGGCGGAGGCGGGGTTCAAGGACAAGGACGTGATCCTCGAATTCAACGGCGAGCGGGTGGCCGGTCAGGGGGACATGCTCTTCAAAGTCGCCCGGCTTTCTCCGGGAACCGAGGTGACCGTGAAGGTGCTGCGGGACCGCAGGGAGCGCGAACTTCGGGTGAAGCTCGGGGAGCGTCCCCCGATCGATCTGCGCCGGCGGCGGTAGGGGAACGCCGCGGACCCGGGAGCGCGCGACGACGCCGCGTCACGCGAGGGGGGCTTTCCGACTCCTCCGGTGGGGAGCCGCTTTCCGATGCGCGCTTTGGGTGTTTCCTCCCGGGGGGTCGCCGCGGCGATCGGCATGGGCGCGGCGGCGCTCCTTCTGGCGGGAACGTCGGCGCTCACCCCGGCCTTCTGGGTGCGGGCGGCGGCGGTCCTGGCCGCGGCGGCTTTGGTGTGGCTGGCGGCGCGCTCCGGCGTTCCCGAAACCGATTCCGCCGAGGCCCGGCGCAAGGCCGCGATTCGGGACGAGCATCCGGAGTTTCTGGACGACGTTCCTACCGGGCCCCCGCCGCGGGAGTGAGCGCCCGGTAGGCGTCCGCCACGCGGCGGGTCACCGGTCCGGGCCGTCCCAGGGGCAGGATTTCGATGAGCGAATTGGTCAGGAAGGCTTCGTCCGCCTTCCACAATTCTTTGAGCCGCACGGTCCGCTCCCGCGCGGAGGGCTCGATTTCAAGCACGATCTTCCGCGTGACGCCCGGAAGGATGCCGGGTCCCAGGCGCGGTGTGACCAGTCGGCCGCCGAAGACGAGGAACACGTTCGTCACGCATCCTTCGAGGAGCTCTCCCCGCGGGCCCACGAAAAGGGCGTCCGCGCATCCGCGCCGGAGCGCTTCGCGGTGGGTCAGGACGTTTTCGAGGTAGTTGAGCGTCTTGTGCCCGCAGAGCGGGCCCCGCGGATCCCTTCGCCACGGGGCGATCATGACCTCGGCCCCCTTGCGGTACCACGCCCGCGGCAGGGGGCGCCGCGGCCGCGCCAGGACCAGGAGGTGTCCGCCGGCCGACAGCGTGATCCGCACGTAGGCGTCCGGCGCGCGGTTCCGGCGGCACAGCTCGGCGATCACGGGTTCGAGGTCCGGAAGCCGGAAGGGGACCTTGAAGAGCGCCGCCGAGCGGCGCATCCGCTCGAGATGGTCGGCCAGGCGGAACGGAATTCCGCCGTACGCCCGCGTGACCTCGAAGACGCCGTGTCCGTAAAGGAGGCCGGGGTCGGTCGCGGGGATGAGCGCCTTCTCTTCGGGACGGAAGGTTCCGTCGAGCCAGACCCAGCTCACGGCAGGGAAACCCCCAGCGCCCGGGCGAGGCCGGCGGCCTTGGCCAGCGTCTCCTCGTACTCGGCCTGCGGATCCGAATCGGCCACGATTCCGCCGCCCGCCTGGAAGAAGCAGTCCTCGCCGTCCATGAGCACCGTGCGGATGGCGATGGAGAGATTCAGGGAGCCGTCCAGGCCGATCATGCCGAGGGCGCCGGTGTAGAACGCCCGCCGCGTGGGTTCCAGTTCGTCGATGATCTCCATCGCCCGGATCTTGGGCGCTCCCGTGATCGAGCCTCCTGGGAACGTCGCCCGAAGGATCTCCACGGGGCCCGCGTCCCGCCGCAGGGTTCCCTCGATCGAGGCGCAGAGATGATGGACGGTCGGGTGGCTTTCGAGAATCTTGGGTTCGGCCACGCGGACGGTTCCGTACTCGCAGACCCGCCCCAGGTCGTTGCGCTCGAGGTCCACGATCATGGCCAATTCGGCGTCGTCCTTGGGGCTCGACCAGAGATCCCTCCGGAGACGCTCGTCTTCGTCGGGATCGGGGTCCCGGCGGCGGGTGCCCTTGATGGGCCGGGTGACGATTCGGCGCCCGCGGCGTTCGAGGAAGAGTTCCGGGGAGGCCGAAAGGACCGCCCGGCGGCCGAATTCGAGGCACGCCGCATAGGGGGCGGGGGTCGCCGCGCGCATCCGTTCGTAAATCCGGACCGGCGGCTCCGGCACCCGGGCGTGAAAGCGTTGGGAAAGGTTGACCTGGTAGACGTCGCCGGCGGCGATGTACTCGAGGGCGCGGCGGACGGCCTGGACGTACCGCTCCCGCGTGAAGTTGGCGCCCCGCGGGCCGGCGGGGGCCGAGGCGGCGCCGAACGCTTCGTCGTAGGTGCGCGCGTCCATCGCTCTCGGGGTGTCGCGGTCGGCGAGTTCCACGATCGCGGCGCGGCGTTCCTGTCGGTCCACGACGAGGAAGCGGTCGTAGAAGCCCGCGACGAGATCCGGAAACCCGAGGTCGTCCTGGGCGCGCCTCGGGAGGCGCTCGAGGTGCCGCGCGAGATCGTATCCGAAGGCGCCCACGACGCCGCCGGGGAACGGAAGGTCGGGATCGGACTCGACCGGCCGTTCGGCCAGGAGTTCGCGGAGGGCATCGAACGGGTCGCCCTCCCAGGAGCGCTCGCGGCCGCCGCGCCACAGGGAGATCCGCCGGCCGCGGGCGAGGAGGACGGCGTAGGGATTGGAGCCCAGGAAGCTGAAGCGTCCGCCCGCCGCGCTTTCCAGGACGAAGGGGAAGGGGTGCCGGGCGGCCGCCGGATACCAGGAAAGAAGGTCGCGCGGCGGGGCGACCGCCGTTTTTCGGGCGCGGACCGGCTTGCCCAGCTTGAGCACGGTCGGGGGATTATACTACACTCCCCGGCATGAGCGCCATTCGGCGCCTGGCCGTGGACGTGGGCTGTCCGGAGTGCGGGCGGCCCAATACGCTCCTTCTGCCCGAGGGATGCTGCGGCAACGAGTTCGTCTGGCATGCGCGCTGCGGCGGGTGCGGGGCGTGGCGCTGGTTCCACGCGCGGGAGGACGCCGAGTTCGTGCGCGCCGTGCGCGAGACGGCCCGGCGGCGCGGCGAGACCGAAGGGCTTTCGCCGGAGGGGACGCGGGAGGCGCACGCGGCGTTCGAGGCCACGGTCGAGCCGTGTCCCTGCGGCGGCCGTTTCCGCGTGGTGTTCGATTTCCGCGAGGCGGCCTGCGTGGGATGCGGGGCTGCGCTGGGGGGCAGGCCCCTGCCGGTCGTTCCGGCGCGCCCGGTGGCGGTCGAGCCGCTCAGGACACCTTCTCGCTGACCACCTTGGCCTGCAGGAACAGCTTCAGGTAGTCCGGGCCGCCCGCCTTGGCGTTCGTGCCGCTCAGGTTGAAGCCCCCGAAGGGATGGCCGCCCACGAGGGCGCCCGTGCACTTCCGGTTGATGTAAAGGTTGCCCACGTGGAATTCCCGCCGGGCCTCGGCGATCCGGGCGCGGCCGTAGAAGGCTCCCGTCAGGGCATATTCGCTGTCGTTGGCGATCTCGAGGGCGTGGGCGAAGTCGCGGGCGCGGAGAAAGGCCAGCACGGGGCCGAAAATCTCCTCCCGCGCGATCCGGGCGCGGGGGGAGACGTCGGCGAAGATCGTGGGCTCGACGAACCAGCCTTCGCGGCCGGGGATCCGGCGTCCGCCGGCGACGAGGCGCCCTTCTCGGCGGCCGAGGGCGATGTAGCGAAGGACCTTTCGGAGCTGGTTCTCGTCGGCCAGGGCGGACATCTGGGAGGCCGGGTCGGCCGCGTCCCCGACGCGCAGGGCCTGGGTTCGGCGGCGCACCTCCTCGAGGAGCCGGTCGTAGACCGGCTCGACGGCCACGACGCGCGAGCAGGCGGAGCACTTCTGTCCCTGAAACCCGAAGGCGGAGACCGTGATTCCCGCCGCGGCCTGTTCGAGATCGGCGTCTTCGTCGACGACGATGGCGTCCTTGCCGCCCATTTCGGCGAGCACGCGCTTGAGCCACCGCTGTCCCGGATGGACCCGGGCGGCGCGCTCGTAGATGCGGATCCCGACGTCCCGGGAGCCTGTGAAGGAGATGAAGCGCGTGAGGGGATGGTCCGTCAGGAAATCGCCGACCTCGCCCCCCGGGCCGGGCAGATAGTTGAGGACGCCGGGCGGCACGCCGGCTTTCTCGAAGATTTCGAAGACCTTGAAGGCGATGACCGGAGTGAGCGAAGAGGGCTTCAGGACGACCGTGTTTCCGGCCCCGAGCGCCGCGGCGGTCATGCCCGTGAGGATGGCGCAGGGGAAGTTCCAGGGGGAGATCACGAGTCCCGCTCCGAGCGGAAGGTAGAGGAGGGCGTTGCGCTCGCCGGGGACGGGCGTGAGGGGTTGTTCGCCCGCCAGCCGGAGGATCTCGCGTCCGTAGTACTCGCAGAAATCGACGGCCTCGGCGGTGTCGGCGTCCGCCTCGGGCCACGTCTTGGCGACCTCGAGGATCATCGTGGCGTTGAGTTCCCAGCGTCGCTCTCTCATGAGGCGGGCGGCGCGGAAGAGGATCTCGGCGCGTTCTTCGGCGGGAGTGCGCGACCAGGCCGGGAAGGCGTCCCACGCCGCGCGAAGGGCGCGCTCCGCATGGGCTCGGCCGGCGCGGGACGCGCGGCCCACCAGGCGCGACGGCGCGCAGGGGTTGAAGGAGAGGATCTTCGCGCGGGTCGGAACGCGTTCTCCGGCGAGGACGAGCGGGCAATCGACGGGGCGGAAGGCGCCGAGCGCTTCCTCCTGGGCGCGGCGGGCGGCGTCGTCCCGGGCGAAATCGGTCAGGGGTTCGTTGCGGAATTCGGAGATCACGGCGCCATCTTCGGCGAGGGCCGGCGCCGCGTCAAGACCCGCCGGAAGATCATTCGGGATCTCCAAAGTAGAGCGCCTCGTCGAGGGAGGCGGGGGTCGAGCGGGAGGGGATCCGCAGGGGCGAGCCGCACTTGTAGCACTGAAGGGAGGCGCCGGGGCGGAACATCACGACGTTGTACTGCGTATCGCACTGGGGGCAGTAGACGATGAGGCCCTTCTGCGTTTCGGCGATCTTGCGGACCTGTTCGACCGTGAGGTACCCCTTGATGACCATGATGTCGCCCAGGCGCATGAAGCGGTCCCGGGGGAGCTGCTCCTGGAGGGCCAGGCATTCGGCGAGCTGCTCTTCGGTGCAGAAGCCCAGGCGGATGGCGACTTTGCCGAAAAGGTTGTCTTCGCGGACGGCGCGCTGGCGGGAGGAGGCCTGGCTGAGGATTTCCTGCTGGGCCTTCAGGATGCGCTCGAGGTCCTTGTCGCTGACGTACTTGAGCTCCATGAGGAGGACGCCGAGAGGCTTGTGGCCCTGCGCGAAGCGCTGAAGCTCGAGGGCTTCCTCGAGCTGGGCGCGGGTGACGATGCCCAGCCGCAGGGCGATCTGCCCGAAGAGGGCGTCGGCCTTCGTGCGGTGCTTATCCTCGCTGCTCATGGGCGTACCAGAGGAGTCCGACGAGGCTCTTGGCGTCACGGACGCGTCCGCGCCGGGCGAGTTCCAGGGCGCGCGCCAGGGGCATACGCGCCGTGCGGATGATCTCGTCGGCGTCGCCCGGGGCCCGGGCGGGGGAGAGGTCCCGCGCGACGAAAAGGTGCATGAGCTCGGTGCAGAAGCCCGGGGCGGTGTAGAACTCGGCCAGTTTTTGCCAGCGTCCCGCGCGGTACCCGGTTTCCTCCACGATTTCCCGGCGGGCCGTCGCCAGCGGCCGTTCGCCGGGCTCGAGCGTGCCGGCCGGGATCTCGTAGAGTTCGCGGCCGATCGAGGGGCGGAACTGGCGGATGAGGAGCACGTCGCCGTCGTCGAAGACCGGGAGGATCGCGACCGCCCCGGGGTGTTCGACGACCTGCAGCGTCGCGCGGCGGCCGTTGGGGAGATCCACGTCCCGGAGAACCAGGCGAAGAACGCGTCCCTGGAAGATCTCCCTGGCCCTCCGCACCCGGAATTTCACGTCCCCGATTCTAATGACGGGGGCGGGGAATGCAAAGGGTATCCAGGGGGAGCTACGGGTCGTTCTCGGCGGCGGGGGCGGAGAATCCCGTGGGGCGGGCTCCGGGCCCCTCCGGGGGGACCGGGGCGGGAGCGGAGCGCGCGTTTTCGCAGGCTTCGATCGTGGCCGAGGGGTCGTAGACGAAGCGATACTGCAGCGCGTCCAGCCAGTCGTAGACGGTCTCGAGCGAGACGAGAATTCCCAGATGCGGCACCGGCGTGGAGACCACGCCGTCGTAGGTGCAGACCATGACGGAGACGCCCAGAAGCTCGCGGGTTTCGCGGTGGAAGATGCCGCCGCCGGAATTCCCGAAGATCGTGGGGGCGTTCATCATCCAGAAATTCTCCCCGTTGACCTCCTTGGCGAGGGTGGCCACCTCGCCGAGGGTGGGCAGGGGATCGTGGCCCAGGGGGCAGCCGACGGCGTAGACGGGGGTGAAGACCTTGACGGCGCGGAGGGTTTCGCGGGAAGCCAGGCGGGCCACGTGCGGGAAGGAGCGTTCCGCGCGCAGGCGCAGGAGCGCCAGGTCGCGCCGCTCGTCGCAGGCCACGATGTCGGCGGGCACCAGATCGGCCGGCCGGCCGCGATCGTCGTAGACGCGGACATCGACGGGCAGGCGACGTTCGCCGGACTCCTCGCGCCGGACGGCTTTCTGGACGACGTGGAAGGCCGTGATGGCGTAGGTCTGGCCCGGCCGGCTGAAAAGGAGGGTGCCGCCGCCCACGCCGCCCAGGGCGTTGACCTGGACGGAGGGAGCCAGGACGTCCCGGTAGAGCCGTTCGACGTCGCACGCGGCGAGGCGTTCCCGGAGGGCTTCGAAGTCCGCGCGGGTCCGCAGGACATCGCGGGCGAGGCGCTCGGAGCCGGCGCGGCTTTCGGCGGTAAGGCGCCGCATTTCCGCCTCCGCGCCTTCCAGGCGCGCGCGCAGGTCGTCCACTCCGCGGGCGAACTCTCCGACCACGGCGGTCAGGAGCGCCAGTAGGAACCCGCCTGCCAGGGTTGCGCCCGCCCATCTCATTGGCCCATCCTCCATGGGGCTCGTGCGACAGCCTCCTTTGGGTCTTCGGCAAAGGGAGCCCGGAACTTGACTCTTAACAGCAACCCCTTGGGGGAAAGTGGGATATGTGGGTGCCCGGCGCGCCGTGAGCTTGCGTCCGGCGGGGGGGCCGGTATAATGGGAGCCTCATGCCTGAAGACCGAAAAGACCCTCAGCCTCCGGCGCCGGGCGGCACGATCGTGCCGGCCCTGGTCGAGGAGGAGATGAAGGATTCCTACCTCAACTACGCGATGAGCGTGATCGTCTCGCGCGCGCTGCCGGACGTGCGGGACGGCCTGAAGCCCTCGCAGCGGCGGATCCTGTACGCGATGAACGAGCTGGGGCTGGGCCCGCGCGCCAAGTTCCGCAAATGCGCCACGATCGTCGGCGAGACGATGGGGAAATATCACCCGCACGGCGACGCGGCGATCTATCCCACGCTCGTGCGTCTGGCGCAGGACTTCGCCACGCGGTATCTCCTCGTCCAGGGGCAGGGCAACTTCGGGACGATCGACGGCGACCCTCCGGCGGCCATGCGCTACACCGAGGCGCGCATGACCGAGTACGCCGTCCAGATGCTCGAGGACATCGACAAGGCCACGGTGGACTTCGTGCCGAACTTCGACGAGCGGTACGAGGAGCCGGTGGTCCTGCCCTCGAAGTTTCCGAACCTCCTGTGCAACGGCGCGGTCGGCATCGCCGTCGGCATGGCGACTTCGATTCCGCCGCACAACCTGGCGGAGGTGTGCGACGCCCTGATTCACCTGATCGCCCATCCGGAAGCGCCGCTGGCCGACCTCGTCAAGTTCATTCCCGGCCCGGATTTTCCGACGGGCGGCATCGTCTGCGGCACGGCGGGGCTCCGGGAAGCCTACGAGACCGGTCGCGGGCACATCACCGTCCGGGGCCGGGTCTCGATCGAGGAGGCCCGCGGGGGCCGCAAGCTCATCGTCGTCACGGAGATCCCGTACAACGTCAACAAGACCAACCTCATCGAGCGGATCGCCGAGCTCGTCAAGAACGAGCAGATTACGGGCATCAGCGACGTGCGCGACCTGTCCAGCCGGGAGGGGATGCGCATCGAGGTGGAGCTGCGCAAGGGCGAGGACGCCGAGGTCATCCTCAATCAGCTCTACGCGCTGACGCCGCTGCAGGAGACCTTTTCGATCATCATGATCGCGCTCGTCCACGGGCGGCCGCAGACGCTCTCGCTCAAGCAGATGCTTCTGGCGTACCTCGAGCACCGCAAGGACGTCATCCGGCGGCGCACGCGGTTCCTCCTGGAACAGGCCGAGCGCGAGGCGCACCTCCTCGAGGGGCTCGTCAAGGCGCTCGACGTGATCGACGAGGTCATCGCCCTGATCAAGCGCTCCGCCTCGCCGGAGGCGGCCCAGAAGGGCCTGGTCGAGGAATTCGGGTTCACCCCGCCGCAGGCCGAGGCGATCCTGCGGATGACGCTCTCCAAGCTCACCAATCTCGAGCGGGAAAAGCTCCTGCGCGACCTCGAGGAGCTGCGCGAGAAAATCGCCGAGTACAAGGCGATTCTCGCGGACGAAGCGCTCGTCTACGACATCATCCGCGAGGACCTTTACGAGCTGCGCAAGACGTCGGACCGCCGCCGCACCGAAATCTCGCAAGAAGAGGTGGGCGCCTTCGACAAGGAGGAGCTGATCGCGGAAGAGGATGTCGTCGTGGTCCTCTCGCACCTGGGGTACATCAAGCGGGTTCCGATGACGAGCTACCGCAAGCAGCGCCGCGGCGGCAAGGGCCTGATCGGGGCCGACGTCAAGGAGAAGGACTTCATCGAGCGGATCTTCATCGCCTCGACGCACGACTACATCCTCTTCTTCACGCAGGACGGGAGGGTCCGCTGGCAGAAGGTCTACGACCTGCCGGCGCTGGAACGGACGGCGCGGGGGAAGCCCCTTTCGGCGATCCTGGGGCTCAAGGAAGGGGAGCGGGTGGCCGCCACCGTCGCGGTCCAGAGCTTCGAGAAGGGCTACCTCGTGATGGCCACGGAGCGGGGCCTCGTCAAAAAGACGGAGCTTGCCGAATACGGCAACCCGCGCCCCAGCGGCATCATCGCCATCAAGCTCGAGGAAGGCGACCGCCTCATCGGCGCGGCGGTGACGTCCGGGGAGAACGAGGTGATGCTCGGCACGGCCGAGGGGATGGCGATCCGGTTCCACGAGAAGGACCTGCGGCCGATGGGCCGGGCCACGATCGGCGTCTACGGGATCGACCTCGAGCCCGGCGACCGCGTGGTGGACATGGTGATTCCGAAACCGGGCGAATCGATCCTGACCGCGTGCGAGAACGGCTACGGCAAGCGTTCGGCGCTGGAGGACTACCGTCTCCAGTCCCGGGGCGGCAAGGGCGTCATCAACATCCGCACCACGGAGCGCAACGGGCGCGTCGTGGGAATGAAGGCCGTCACCGACGACGACGACCTCATCATGATCTCCCAGAACGGGATCGTCGTGCGGATCGCCGTGCGGGACATCCGGATCATGGGCCGCGCCACGCAGGGGGTGCGGTTCCTGCGCCTGGAGCCGGGCGACAAGCTCGTCTCGATCGCCCGCGTGGCCAAGGAAGAGGAGGGCGAGGAATCGCCCATCGCGCGCGTCGAGGTTCCCCCGCCCGAGGAAAACGGAGGCGGCGAGTCCGCCGAGGAGCCGCCCGCGGGGTCGGCCCCCGGGGCGCCCGCGTGAATCGCCGGAGGGGGCGGTTGGGTTCGGAAGATGGGTCGGGAGTTCCGTCAGGGAGGTGAGGCATGGGCGAAGAGAAGAAAAAGAAGGGCGGCCTGCTCAAGAAGGTGGTGACGGTTCTGATCCTGGCGGCCGCCGTGGTCGGGGGAAGCGCCGTTCTGGCCAAAGCCACCGACAATCCGGGGCTGAACCTCTGGACCCGGATCGTCGGCGCCGTGCAGCGCTGAGGGCCCCCGGGCGCCGCCGCGAAGGGGCTTCCGCGGCGTCCCCGTTTGTGTTTCAATCCGGGGCATGACGTCCGGCCCGGAGCTGGCGGAGCGGCTGCGCTGGTTCGTCCGCCTGAGGTGGTGGGCGGTCGGCGGGATCGTCCTGGCGGCCGTCCTTGTGGCCGCGCTGGGAATGGGGGTCTCGTGGCCCATCCTGCTGGCCTTGGCCGGCCTTCTCGGGGGGCTCAACGTCGCCTTCGGGCTGCTCGCGCGCCGCGGCGCGCCGCCCCTGGCCCTGGCCTGGTGGCAGGTGGTGGTGGATCTGGCGATCCTCACCCTGGCCCTCCACGTGGCCGGCGGCATCGACAACCCTTTCGTCTTCTTCTACGTCTTCCACGTCATCATCGCCGCCATCCTCCTGCCCCGGCGCACGTCGTACGTCGTGGCGGCGCTGGCCTCGCTGTTCTATGTCGCCATGGCGGTTCTGGAGCACGGGGAACTCGTGCCCCACGCGGATCTGGGGCTGGGCGGCTGGCGCGATCCCCGCGCGGTGGCCGCCTCGTCGCTCGTCCTGGCCTCGACGCTCTTCATCGCCACGTATCTCGCCTCGACCATCATGGAGGGCCTGCGCCGCAAGGACGAGGAGATGCGCCGCTTCCACGAACGGCTGCTTCAGACCGAAAAGCTCGCCGGGCTGGGGCAGCTCGCCGCCGGAATCGCCCACGAGCTCAACACGCCGCTCGCCTCGATCGCCGGCTACGCCGAGGAGCTGGCGGAGCTTTCGCGCGGCAACGGAGAGAAGATCGTCCGGTACACCGACGTCATCCGGTCGCAGACCGAACGCTGCCGCGCCATCACGCGGAGCCTTCTCAACTTCGCCCGCAAGAGCGAGTTCCGCCTCCAGCCCGTGGACGTCAATGCCCTTCTTCGCGAGGCGATCGACTATCTGCGGTTCAAGAAGCGCCAGGAGCGCCTGGAGATCGTGACGGAGCTGGGACCGGCGCCTCCGGTGCAGGCGGACCCCGGCCAGCTTCTGCAGGTTTTTCTTTCGGTCCTCGTCAACGCGGCCGACGCCGTGGAGCCGGAGGGCGGCACGATCCGGGTGGAAAGCTCCGGCGGCCGGGACGTGCGCGTCCGGATCGCCGACACCGGCTGCGGCATCCCGCCGGAGAATCTCAAGAAGATCTTCGAGCCCTTCTTCACGACCAAGGGACCGGGCCAGGGGACCGGCCTGGGGCTTTCCCTGAGCTACGGGATCGTCCGCCAGCTCGGCGGCTCGATCGAGGTGCGCAGCGAGGTGGGGCAGGGGACCGAGGTGCTGATCGTGCTGCCGGCGGGCGAGCCGGCGCGGGAGCGCTGAAGAGCCATGGACAAGCCGGCCGTTCTCGTGGTCGACGACGACGAGAGCTTCCGCCAGCTCGTGGCCGACCGTCTGGCGCGGACGGGCCACCGCGTGGTGGCCGCGGCCGGGGGCGCCCAGGCGCTGTCGCTCCTGGACGGCGTGGACGTGGCGCTCGTGGACCTGCTCATGCCCGGGATGGACGGCCTGGCGCTTCTGCGGCGCATCCGCGAGGCGCGCCCCGACGTGGCCGTGGTGATCCTGACGGGGCACGGGACGGTCGAGACCGCCGTCGAGGCCATGAAGGCCGGGGCGGCGGATTATCTTCAGAAGCCCTGCTCGCTGGCGGAGGTGGAGCTCCGGGTCGCGCAGGCCGTGCAGCGGCGGCGTCTCGAGCGCGAGAACGTCCAGCTCCGCGCGACCTTGCGTCACGAGCGGGGGGCGGCGGAGATCGTCGGGACGAGCCCGGCCATGCGGCGCGTCATGGAGCTGATCCGAAAGGTGAAGGACAGCGCCTCGCCCGTCCTCATCCAGGGCGAAAGCGGCACCGGCAAGGAGCTCGTCGCGCGGGCTCTGCATTTCGACAGCGTCCGGCGCGATTTCCCCTTCGTGGCGGTCAACTGCGCCACGCTGCAGGAGAACCTCCTGGAAAGCGAGCTTTTCGGCCACCGGGCGGGCGCGTTCACGGGGGCCGCCGCCGACAAGCGGGGCCTCCTCGAGATCGCCGACCGCGGAACCCTGTTCGTCGACGAAATCGCCGAGACCCATCCCAACGTGCAGGCCAAGCTGCTGCGCGTCCTCGAGACGGGCGAGTTTCGCCCCGTGGGCGACGTGCGCGAGCGCAAGGCGGACGTGCGGCTGGTGGCGGCCACGAACAAGGATCTGCGGGCCGAGGTCGCCCGCGGCCGCTTCCGCGAGGATCTTTTCTACCGGCTCGACGTCGTCACGATTCTTCTGCCGCCCCTGCGGGAGCGCAAGGAGGACATTCCGCTCCTGGCGCGGCACTACCTCCTGCGGCGGGGCCGGACGATCTCGGACGGGGCGGTCGCCGCCCTCCTGGCCCACGACTGGCCGGGCAACGTCCGGGAGCTTTTCAACGTCCTGGAGCGCGCCGTCCTCTTCGACCCGTCCGGAAGGATCGAGTCCGTGGAGATCCCCTCCGCCGCCGCCCGCCCCGCGCCTCGCGGCGGCACGCTCGAGGAGATCGAGATCGCCCACATCCGCCGGGTGCTCGAGAGCGTCCAGTGGAACGTCTCGCGCGCGGCCGAGATCCTGGGGATGTCCCGCCGGAGCCTCCACCGCAAGATCAACCAGTACAACCTGCACCGCCACGGCGGAGCGTGATCGTCGGGGTTGCCGCCCCCCGGCGGCTTTTCCTATCATCATCGCGTGCATCGACGCAGGGAGGGACCTTCCATGGCACGCCGGCTGATTCCGCTGCTCTGGCCGCTTCTGACGGGCTGCTTCATCTTCACGAGCGTGGACGTCAACCTCGCGCCGCGCCTGCGCCGCTACGTGGAGCGCACGGTGTCGGAGGCGCCGGACGCGGAAGGCAAGATCGCCCTCATCGAAATCGAGGGGGTCATCGCGGACGAGGCGGAGGCGGGCCTCCTTCAGGCGAGGGACTCCCTTCTCGTCTCCGTGGTCGAGAAGCTCAGGAAGGCGGAGGAGGATCCGGAAGTGAAGGCGGTGGTCCTGCGCGTGGACAGCCCCGGCGGCGGGGTCACCGCGAGCGACATCCTCCACCGGGAGATCCGCGAGTTCAAGGCGCGCAAGAAGGTGCCCGTCGTGGCGATGCTCATGGATCTGGCCGCCTCGGGCGGGTACTACGTGGCGGTGGCGGGCGACCGCATCGTGGCCCATCCCACCACCGTCACGGGCTCCATCGGCGTCGTCGCGCTGCACGTGTCGCTGGCGGGACTGCTCGAGAAAATCGGCGTCCGCGTGGAAACGCTCAAGAGCGGGCCGCTCAAGGACATGGTTTCGCCCTTCCGGGGGCTGGGAGACGAAGAGCGGCGCGTGCTGCAGCGGCTCATCGACCAGATGCACGAGCGGTTTGTGGCCGTCGTGACCGAAGGCCGCAAGGGGCTCCTCACCGAGGCGGAGGTCCGTCGGGTGGCCGACGGGCGGATCCTGAGCGCGCCCCAGGCGATGGAAGCGCGGCTCGTGGATCGCGTGGGCTATCTCGAGCAGGCGCTCGAGGAGGCGCGCGGGATGGCCGGGATCCGCGCCGCCCGGGTCGTCATGTACAGCCGCGATCCGCAGGCCGCGGAGAACGTTTACTCGCAGCCCCGGGCGCACGCGGAACCGGCCTTCGGAAGCCTGGAATGGGCCCGCGGATTCCTCGGCGTGCGGCTCTATTATCTCTGGGAGCCGTATCTTCTGGGACGCTGAGGCCGGAGGTCCTTCCCCGGCGGCGGTCCTGGACTATACTTTCACGGGGCTGCGGGGCGCAGGGCGAGAGGGGGGAACGCATGAGCTTCTTGGACCGTCTGCGGGGCGGGTCGGGATCGGCCCGCGCCGGACTGAATCCCATCGTTCAGAAGGTTCCGCTGCCGGCGGCGCCGCCGCGTCCCTCGCAGGCGCGTCCCGCGGCCAGGCCCGCCCCGCCGGCGGCTGTTTCTCCGCCCGTGCGGGACGCGGCGCCGGAGACGTCGGGTTCGCCTCCCCCGCCGCCTTCCGAAGCCCTTTCTCATTTCCGCCGCGGGCTTCTGTACCAGGCGGCCGGCGATCATGCGCGGGCGGTCGAGGAATTCAATCGGGCTCTTGCGCAGGATCCGGCGGCCGCCGAAGCGTACGCGAGCCGGGGCATCTCGCGCGAGTTTCTCGGCGACCTGGCCGGAGCGCGGGCGGATTATGCGCGGTCGATCGAATTGGAAGTGAAGGCGGAGATTCGACGCCAAGCCCGAGCGGTCGAAGACGTCCCTCCCTGATCGAGTGAGACATTCTGGCGCACTCCGCGTCCGAATGACCCCTCGATGCCCCCGGCCACGTCCGCTTTTCTTTCGGCACGTCCTTTGCTCCTTCCGTCCGGCGTTTTCCTTGACCCCCTCCGGGGGGCTCTCTATAGTAGCGGGCGCTTCACGCCCGAGAGGACGGCTTGACCGACGATCGCGAGCTCCGCCAGAAGATCGCCGCCGAGGCGCAGACCGGGTCGGCCTTGGATGCGGGCCCGGGCGTGCGGGCCTTTCAGTTTTTCCTCGTGCCTCTCCTGATCGTCGCGGTTTGCGTGGGGGTGGTGGCGGGGATGACCTACCTCGTGTCGAACCCGCGTCCGGCGGCGGAATGGCTCAAGGACATCCGGGACGGGGGACCCAACACGCGCCCGCATGCGGCCCTTCAGCTGGCGCAGGCGCTGAGGCGGATGAAGGAGCCGGATCCGTCGCTGACGCCCGGAATCATCGAGGTCTATCGTTCCAGTCGTCCGGACGAGACGGAGCTTCGGCGCTATCTGGTGAACTGTCTGGGGACGCTCCGGGATCCGAAGGCGTCCCCTTTCCTGTTGGAGCGGGTCCGGGAGGAGAAGGATCTCGAGCTGCGGGCGGCATGTCTGGACGCGCTCGGGGCGGTCAAGGATCCCGAGACGCTGCCGGAACTCGTCAAATTGCTTGACGATCCGGACGGCGTCGTTAGAAAATACGCCGCCTTCAACGCGGGCGCCGTGGCGGAGCGCGCGCCGGATCGGTCCGGCGCCGTCGAAGCGCTGCGCCGGAAACTTTCGGACCCGCGGCCGGACGTGGGCTGGAACGCGGCGCTGGCGCTGGCTTACTTCCTGGAAGACGGCTCGGGGACGGACACCTTGAAGAAGATGCTCGACCGGGCGTATCTCCGGGAGACGATCGACCCGAAGGATCCGAACGCGGAGATTCTGGCGGCGCGGGTCCTGGTCGGAGCCTGCAACGCGGCCGCGCGCCTTCGGGACGCGAGCTTCCTGCCGCTTCTGCGCCGGCTGGCGGACGACCGCCGGGAGCCGGATCCCGACGTGCGGTTTATCGCCCATCAGGCGATCCAAAAGATCGAATCGAGGTGAGCGCGCGATGGCCGAGGAACAGTTCACGGGCGATCAGGTGAAGGATCTTCGCCGCAAGGTCCCGGAGCCCTACAGCCTCGTGGCGGACTATCCGCCCAAGATCACGCGGCGGAGTTTTTTCATGTCGTGGGCGGGGGCGGCCTGGACCGCCTTCGGCGCCGCGTCGGGCGTGGGGACGCTGGCGATGCTGCGGTACATGATGCCGAACGTTCTTTTCGAGCCGCCGCAGGTCTTCAAGGCAGGCAAGCCCGAGGACTACGAGTGGGACAAGCCGGATGAGCGCTTCAAGCAGGACAAGAAGACCTGGATCGTGAAGCTCTCGAAGGACTATAACGGCCGCCAGAAGGTGCTCGTGGCGCTGGACACCACCTGCACCCACCTGGGCTGCACGCCGAACGTGCTTTTCAGCGAAAGCAAGATCAAGTGCCCCTGCCACGGCTCGGGCTTCCGGTTCACGGGCATCAATTTCGAAGGGCCGGCGCCGCGTCCCCTGGAGCGGTACGCCGTTTCGATCGATCCGATCGACGGACAGATCGTCGTGGACAAGAACCGGAAGTTCCAGCAGGAAAAGGGGCAGTGGGAGGACAAGGCTTCCTTCATCGATCTTTCCACGGCATAGCGGCATGGCGAAGAAGGGCGACGTCGGGCGAATCTGGGATTACATCGTCAACACGCAGGTGTGGCGCTCCATCATGCGCCACGGCTACCCGGACACCCCCCGGAACCGTTCGCTGGCGATCATGTCGAACGTGTTCCTGCATCTGCACCCCATCCGGCTGCGCAAGAGCGGCCTGCGGGTGCGGTACACGTGGTGCATGGGAGGGCTGACCTTTTTCCTCTTCCTCGTCGAGACGATCACCGGGCTGCTCCTGATGTTCTACTACCGCCCCACGGCGGAATACGCCTACCACGACATCGTGTACCTGCGGGCGGACGTGGCGCTGGGGACGATGCGCGAGATTCACCGGTGGGGCGCGCACGCGATGGTGATCACGATCTGGCTGCACATGATGCGTGTGTTTCTCACCGGCGCCTACAAGCCGCCCCGGGAGTTCAACTGGGGCGTGGGGGTGGTGCTTCTGGTGATCACGCTGCTGCTTTCGTTCACCGGATACCTCCTCCCGTGGGACCAGCTGGCCATGTGGGCGATTACGGTGGGGACGAACATGGCGCGGGCGACCCCGCTTCTGGGCCATGAGGGTCCGGGCGCCGCGCTCATCAAGGTCGGCGACATCGGCGTGGTGCACATGGCCAGCGACGTCCGGTTCGGCCTTCTGGCCGGACGGTTCGTGGGACCGCCGGCGATCCTGCGGTTCTACGTGCTGCACTGCGTGGGGTTCCCGCTGATCGCGGCGTTCTTGATCGCGGTTCACTTCTGGCGGGTGCGCAAGGACGGCGGCATCTCGGGCCCGCTGTAGGGCGGGCTTTTTTCGGGGGAGCCGAGGGGACGGCGAACGATGCACGTGCTGGCGGCGGTGGCGGCGGGCGGCGGAGGAGGGGGATTCCTCCCCGAAGGGTTCAAGGACTGGCTCAACCACCTTTTCAACCCCGTCGTCTATACCCTCCTGAGCATCGTGCTGTTCGTGCTCATGATGGTGGGCTATCGCGTCTGGACGCGCCCCAAGGTCGCCCTCGGGATCCTCATCGCCGTCGCCCTCTTCTTCGTGGTGGCCTTTCCGGACATGAACTTCCGGAAGATCGTCACGAAGCCCGACAACGTTCCCATCGTCGCGCTCATCTTCGTGCTGGGCTTCTTCACGTGGTGGGCGCTGCGCCAGGCCGCGATCAACGACGAGCGGATCGAAAAGGGCCTGCCGCCTCAGGAAGCCCTGGAATCCAACGACCGCGTCCTGAGCTGGCCCGACCTGGTCTACACGGAACTCATCTGCTCCGTGATCTTCACGGTCGTGCTCGTGCTGTGGGGCGTGTTCCTGGACGCCCCCCTCGAGGAGCCCGCCAACCCCGGAAAGACCCCGAACCCCTCGAAGGCGCCCTGGTACTTCCTGGGGCTTCAGGAAATGCTCGTCTACTTCGACCCCTGGATCGCGGGCGTGGTGCTGCCCACGATGATCATCACGGGGCTCATCATCATCCCCTACTGCGACCGGAATCCCAAGGGCGTGGGGTATTACACCCTCAAGGAACGCCCCTTCGCCGTCTGGACCTTCATGTTCGGCTTCCTCATCCTCTGGGTGTCCCTCATCATCATGGGCACGTTCCTGCGCGGGCCTAACTGGGAGTTTTTCGGTCCCTTCGAGGCGTGGGACGTCCACAAGGTGAGCCCGCTTTCGAACGTGAACCTGTCGGAGTATTTCTGGGTCAAGTGGCTCGGACAGCCTCTTCCCAACAACATTTTCATGCGCGAGGCGCCGGGCTTCGTGCTGGTCCTGGGTTACCTGTTCGTTCTGCCGCCCGTTCTGGCCTTCACCGTGTTCCGGGGCCTTTACCGGCAGATCGGATTCATCCGGTATAACCTCGTCATCCTCCACCTCCTCGTCATGGTGGGGATGGTCATCAAGATGGTTCTCCGCTGGACGGTGAACCTGAAATACGTCGTGTTCATCCCCGAGTGGTTCTTCAACATCTGATATGGCCGACGCCGCCAAGCCCGACGCCCCCGTGAAGCACGAGCCCCCCAAGGAGCTCGAAGGGAAGGCCCAGGTCCAGAAGTTCATGGGCCGTCCCAAGAGAACTCCCGCGGACCAGGCGGAGTACTTCTACGACGTCAAGGTCACCCATATCGTCTTCTTCGCCGCTTCGCTCGGCCTGCTGGCGTCGTTCCTCCTCATGTTCCGCAAGGACCACGCCCGGCCCTGGAAGGAGTACCAGCGCCAGTTCGCCGAGATGGATTTCGAGAAGCTCTGGTTCGAAATGAACGAGCTGCGCAAGGCGGAGGCGGCTCACGACCAGAAGAAGCGCGAGCTCGAACGCCAGATCGAGGCTTTCCTCAAGATCGTCCGCGGCCGCACGGTTCCGGTCACGCTTTTCGACCCTCAGGCCGCCGAGAAAGTCGCGCGGCTCAAGTCCGCGCCGACCGTCACGGTCCTCGTCGACGAGGAGAAAAAGAAGCTCCTTCTGGCCGAGCAGGAAAAGATCCGCGGGGAGCACTACGACAAGCAGCAGCTTTTCAACTTCGCCAAGGACGAGCTGGGGGCCGTCCGGTACCGCTTCGAGGAAGCGAGCCGCCATTACGAGGAGGCCCGGAAGTCCGGCGACGCCCGGCTTCCCGAGCACGAGCGCGCCTATCTCGAGGCCAAGAAGGCCTGGGAGGCGGTGAACGCCAAGGTGGATCTCCGCAAACGCGAGTTCGACGAGGTGGACGCGCTGAAGACCTTCTACGAGGACTTCGTGACGGCCCTGGAGAGCCGCTCGGTGCCGGGACTCTGGGAGGGGCGCCCGTCCCTGGCGGAGCTGCAGAAAGAGATCGCCCTCATCACCCGCGACCTGGAAGACAAGCGCACGCGCTTCCAGAAGGAACGCCCCAGCTTCGCCAACCGGGTGCGCAACCTTCCCATGCTGGACTTCTTCGCCCCGCAGTACAAGGTCCAGCAGGTGATCCTCCCCGACCTCAAGGATCAGCTCAACTTCACGCGCGTCGACAAGGTGGACCGCTGCCATACCTGCCACGTGGGCATCGCCAATCCCGTCTACGAGGTGCGCATCCATCGTTCGGCGGAGAAGGAGGAGGACCGGTACGTTTTCAAGGATCCCTTCCTTCGGGAGTTCGTGGCCCACGCGCGGGGCCTCAGGGACGGCCGGCCCTTCGAGCCGAAGGACTGCAAGGTCTGCGACCCGGAAGGGCGCAAGAACGCGGAAATGGCCGCCCCGCTTACGCCCCACGGCTCCTGGGATTCGGACGACGCGATCCGGTTCACGAAAGCCTTCATGGCCCATCCGCGCCTGGACCTGTACGTGGCCGATTCCTCCCGCCACCCGATGCAGCGGTTCGGCTGCACGATCTGCCACGAGGGAGACGGACGGGACACGGACTTCACGCGCGTCGTTCACACGCCCGACGACCGCCAGGAAGCGGCCGCCTGGCGCCGCCGGCACGGCACTCCCTTCGGCGAGGAACGCTACAACTGGAACTACCGGGAGCTGTGGGATCTCCCGATGATCCCCTCGAAGTTCGTCCAGGCGTCGTGCCGGCGCTGCCACGTGGATGCCGTGGAGCTGGACGGGGCGGAGAAGTACGTGGCCGGCATGAAGCTCTTCGAGCGCGCCGGCTGCTACGGCTGCCACCGCACGGACACCTACCAGGTTCTGGAAAAGGATCAGGCCAATCCTTCGCTGGATCCCAACCGCAAGGCGCGCCGTCCCGGGCCGCCGCTCACGCGGATCGACACCAAGGTCACGCCGGAATGGGCCTGGAAGTGGCTCATGGGCCCCCGCGACTTCCGCCCCACCACCCGCATGCCGCATTTCTTCCTGCAGTCCAACGCGCGAAACTTCGTCACCGGGCTTGACGAGAAGGGGGAAGTCCGCAAGAAGCCCTACAAGCCCGAGGAGATCGACGGCACCCTCGCCTGGTCGATCCTGCGGTACATCTGGAGCCTGTCGGAGACCCAAGAGGACGCCCCGCCTCCGGCTTCTCTCAAGGGCGATCCCAAACGCGGGGAGCTCATCGTCCGACAGGTGGGATGCACCGCCTGCCACAAGGTCGAGGATACCCCCGAATCCGAATTCCGCGCCTGGACGGATCGGAGCCGGTACCTGGAGGAATTCGCTCCGGCGCTGGCGGGCGTGGGGAGCAAGATCAAGTCCAAAACCTGGCTGTACCACTGGGTGCGCAACCCCAAGAAGCACTTCCCGGATTCCGCGATGCCGAGCCTGCGCCTCACGGAACAGGAAGCGCTGGACGTCGTGGAATACCTGATGACGCTCCGCAAGCCGGAATGGGAGCGCCGCCCCGGCCCGCCGCCGGTGCGGGAAGAGCTCGTCAATGACCTCGTCTTCGAGCAGCTGCGCAAGGCGACCTCCGACGCCAACGCCCGCCGGTTGCTCCAGGGCGGGGATCCGGAGCTCAAGGACCTGGACGGCCGGGTGCGGTGGCTCGGGCGCAAGATGACGGCCAACTTCGGCTGCTACTCCTGCCACCGGCTGCCCCGCAAGGACGGAGAGCCGGACTGGCTCAACACCGAGGGCATCGGCGTGGAGCTGACGGGAGCGCAACCGTTCGGTTCCAAGCATTACGACCGGCTGGACTTCGGCTTCACGATGGACGACGGGGTCAACCATCACGGCGTCACGTTCAAGCACGGAGTGACCGGTCAGGAGATCACCGCCCGCGTCCACGAAACCCGCCAGGACTGGCTGGAGTGGAAGCTGCGCAATCCCCGGATCTTCGACGGCGGCAAAATGGAGTCGAAGCCCTGGGACGAGCTTCTGCGGATGCCCCACTTCGGCCTGACCGACTATGAGATCGAGCTGCTTCAGACGTTCGTCCTGTCCTTCACGGACCATCGGGTCGCCGGGCTGGTGGCGTCGGCGGAGAAGCGGTTTTCCCCCGACGAGAAGGCGCTCAACCGCGGAGAGCGCCTTGTGCGGGACAACAACTGCCGGGCCTGCCACCGGATGTCCCTCGATCGCTTCGAGACGGAGTGGACGCGATTGGACCCGGCTCAGAAGAAGGTCGTGACCACCTGGGAGTGGGTCGAAGGGCGCAACCTCGGGCGCGCGGGGGCGGACAACGCCGAGGCGATCCTCCGGCGCTGGGGGCTGATCTCCGGCGACGTCAAAAAGGAGCAGCTCGCCCGGTACGAGGTTTACTCGATCGACTGGGCGTCCGATCATCGCACGCTCCGGATCCCGGGCGTCGTGGCCGGGGGCAACAAGTTCGTGGCCTTCGACGGGGACGATTGGTGGTACCTCGACACGGACGAAAAAGGCCAGCCCCTCAAGCGGCCGATTCGCCGGAGGATCCCCCAGGACGGAGGGGACATCCTGCCCAAGATCGCCGCCTTCAAGAAGAAGCTCGCCGACGAATCGGACGAGGACATCGGCGACATGAGCGACCCCGGGCAGCTCGAGGCGCGCTATCCTCCGATGCTGCGGACCCAGGGCGTCAAGACCCAGGCCGACTGGCTCTACCGCTTCCTCAAGAATCCCTGGCCGATCCGGCCGAACATTTTCCCGGTGGCGCCGGGCGCCAGGACGATGCCGGATCTCAACATTCGGATGCCCACGTTCGGACTGTCCGACGAGGAGGCGGCGTCGCTTGTGCGGTGGTTCGCCGTCCGGGACCATCTGCCGGGGGTGGATGTCTACCCCTACACGAATTTCCCGGAGCGGGACCCGGCCCTTCTGGCCGCCCGCCGGGAGATCCACGAGAAGGTTCTTCGCGGCGTGATTCTGGACCGCGAAAAGGGGTGCGCAAGCTGCCACTGGGTGGCCGGCCAGGCGCCGCCCGGCGACCCCTTCAAGCACGCGCCGGATCTGGCCCATGTGGAGGAACGGCTCCGCCCCCGGTGGCTCTACCCGTGGGTGGCCGTCCCGGCTTCGATCTATCCGCGCACGACGATGACGTCCTTCTGGTCGAACCCGCAGGATCCGAAACAGGCCGACGAGATCCGGGCGGCCGTGGAGGCGCTGTTGAACTTCCGGAAACTGACCTCCGCGAAGGGCGCGGAGACGCAGGAGAAGAAATAAAAAGAGAATGGAGGTGACAGGGACATGCGTACGCTTGCGATGATGGCGGCCGTCGCGGTCGCGCTGGGCGCGTCCGGCGACCGGCGGGCGTCGGCCGGGACCGGCGGCACGACGGCCCAGGACGGCTTCGCGGTCACGGGCAACGTCAAGATCAAGGGCGACATCCCCAAGCGGAAGAAGATCCGCATGGACGCGGATCCGAAGTGCGCCGCGCTCCACGCGGAGCCTCCGTTGACGGAGGAGGTCGTGGCCGACGCCCAGGGCAACGTCCAGTGGGCGTTCGTCTACGTGAAGAAGGGGCTCGAGGGCAAGAAGTTCGAAGCGCCCAAGACCCCGGTCGTGATCGACCAGAAAGGGTGCCAGTATCACCCGCACGTTCTGGGAATCATGGTCGGACAGGATCTTCTGATCCGCAACAGCGACGATCTGCTCCACAACATCCATGCGCTGCCCTTCAACAACCGAGAGTTCAACTTCGGGCAGCCGCAGAAGGGGATGGAGGAGAAGAAGCAGTTCACCACGCCCGAAATCATGGTCAAGGTGAAGTGCGACATTCATCCGTGGATGAGCGCCTGGGTCGGGGTTCTCGAGCACCCCTTCCACGCGGTTACGGGTCCCGACGGCAACTTCAAGATCGAAGGCCTGCCCGCCGGCAAGTACACGATCGAAGTCTGGCACGAGAAGTACAAGGCGGTTTCCCAGGAGGTCGAAGTCAAGGCCGCCACGACCGTCAACTTCGAGCTGACGGAGAAGAAGGAGTAAGCGTTCCCTCTTCGGACGGAATTCGCGAAGCCCCGGGCGGAGGTCGCCCGGGGCTTCTTTTTATTCCTCTTGCGGCGCGGAAAATTGAAGCGGGACAGAATGTCCCAATCCGATCCCGATTCCGGCGCGCCGGTCGAAGTTCCGCCCGTCAGGCGTGGGCGGCATGCCGTTTGCTTGGGGTCACGGGAAACAGGAGGGCGCGATGAAACGACTTGCGGCGACCCTGATGAGTGTTTTTGTTCTGGGGTGCGGCCGGTCCGAGACGCCCGGTGGATCGGGGGCCGCTTCCCCTTCGCCGGCCCCCGCTCCGGGCGCGGCCGAGTCCCGGCCGGCGCCGCCTTCGGGCGACGCCCCGAAGGGCACGGCGTCGATCCGGGGCGTCGTGCGCGTGACGGGCACGCCGGCACGCGGCAAGGCGCGGCCCAGCGACGACTGCGCGGCGCTTCACGCCGGGCCGATTCTCCTGGACGATATCGTCGCCGACGCGCAGGGTCGCCTGCAATGGGCGTTCGTCTACGTCCGGAAAGGTCTCGAGGGACGCCGTTATCCGCCGCCGGCCGCGCCGGTGGTCATCGATCAGCGCGGCTGCCGGTACGAACCTCACGTGGTCGGGCTCGTCGCCGGCCAGCGGCTGAAGGTCACCAACAGCGACGATCTCCTGCACAACGTGCACGGACTTCCGTTCGCCAACCGCGAATGGAACTGGGGTCAGCCGCGCAAGGGGACGGAAAACGAAATCACGCTTCAGGTGCCGGAGGTCATGATCCGGATGAAATGCGACATCCATCCCTGGATGAGCGCGTGGATCGGCGTGCTGGAGCACCCCTTCTTCGCGGTCACGGGTCCCGACGGGAGCTTCGCGATCGAAGGGCTGCCCGACGGCCGGTACGTCCTGGAAGTCTGGCACGAGGCGTTCGAGCCGGTCCTGAGGGACGTGGAACTCAAGGGCGGAGAATCGCGGGTCGAGGAGTTCGTGCTGGAGAAAAGGAAGCAATAGATCCGCCGCGGCGGATGCCTATAATGGCGCACGCATGAAGGAAAAGGCGCTCTGGGCGCTCTTCGTCGTCCTGGCCGCCTGCGCGGTGGCGGCCGTTCTGGGGCTGTGGTTGCGCCGGGCGGCGCGCGACCGCGCGCCGGAGTTCGCGCTCGTGGACGCGCAAGGGCGGCCGGTGACGCGGCGCGACCTTCTCGGCGAAGTCTGGGTGGCGGACTTCGTCTTCACCCGCTGCCGGCTCACCTGTCCCGCCATGACGTCCGCGATGGCGACGCTGGCCGAGCGCGTGCCGGGGGCTCGGTACGTGTCCTTCACCGTCGATCCGTCGCACGACACTCCCGAGCATCTGGCCCGGTGGACCGCGACGATGGGCGTGGCCCGCGAGGGATGGCTTTGGCTCTCGGGGGCGTCGGAGGAGGAGATGGGGCGGATCGCGCGGGGCTTTCTCCTTCCGACGGGACGGGCCCCGGAAACCGACTCCCGCATGGCGATCCTGCACAGCGAGAAGTTCGTCCTCGTGGACCGCTATGGGCGGATCCGCGGCTGGTACTCGGTGGTGGACGGGCTTTCGCTGCGGAGGGACGAGGCGGCGCTGGCGCGGCTGGAGCAGGATCTGCGGCGCCTGCTGGGGGAGCGCCGGCTGCCCGTCCAGAAGCTGCCGGCGGTGAACGCCGGATTCAACGCCGTCAGCACGCTTCTGCTCATATCCGGATTCGTCTTCATCCGGAAGAAGCGTGTCGGAGCGCACCGGGCCTGCATGGTGGGGGCATTGGCGGCTTCGGCGCTCTTTCTGGCCGGGTATCTGGCGGCGCACTACTATCTGGGTTCGACGCCGTATCCGCGACGGGATTGGACGCGGCCGCTGTATTTCGCCGTTCTGGCGAGTCACTCGGTTCTGGCGGCGTTCATTCTGCCCCTGGCCGGGATCACCCTCTACCGGGCGTTTCGGGGCGACTTCGAGCGTCACCGGGGGATCGCCCGCTGGACGCTTCCCTTGTGGTTGTACGTCTCGGTGACGGGGGTGGCGATCTACGGGATGCTCTACGGCGTCGGCGGATAGGCGGCGGTGGGGGATTTGTCCTTCGCACGGATATTGGCGCGGGGGATGAAGCTTCGCTGTCCCCGTTGCGGGCTGGGGCGGCTCTTCGCGCGCGCCTTTCGGATGCATGCGGCCTGCGTTTCGTGCGGGTTGCCGTTCGAACCCGAGCCGGGATACTATGTCGGAGCGATGTATTTGAATTACGGGGTAACGGCGGCGCTCGGCCTGGCGGCGGGGCTTTTTCTATTGACGCGGATGGATGCTCGAGGCGTGGTGGCGGGTCTGATGATCTTCGGGGTCGTGTTTCCCGTTCTTTTTTTTAGGCACTCCCGATCCCTGTGGCGGGCGGCGGACTTCTACGTGGAAAGGCGCACATCCGGCCCGCCGCCCGAGGAACGCCTGCCAAGGTGACGCCTCCCTCCTGTCAACCCAACAGGACTTCGAAAGTCAGTGGATAGATTGATGTAAAATCATGATTCCAAGCATCTTATAATCGCGTTTTGTCGGCCCTCCTGGCATACCGTTTGCAAGTCTCAAGGCGTCCACGTTTATTGCTGCAGATGGAGGTCTAGAGATGGCGTCGCTTAAGCCTTTGCGGGACAAGGTGGTGGTGGAGCGCAGCGAGGCGGAGGAGCGCACGGCGGGAGGAATCGTGCTGCCCGATACCGCCAAGGACAAGCCCAAGCAGGGGACGGTCATCGCGGTGGGGCCGGGGCGGCTTCTGGAGAACGGCGAGGTCAAGCCCCTGGAGGTGAAGAAGGGGGACCGGGTGCTCTTCGGCGGGTTCGCCGGGACCGAGGTGAAGCTCAACGGCAAGGAGTACCTGATCCTGAGCGAGAACGAGATTCTGGCGGTGGTCGGATAGATATTTAGGAGAAGCCATGGCTGCGAAGCGAATTGCGTTCGACCAGGAGGCGCGCGAGGCGGTCCGCCGCGGCGTGCGGCAGCTGGCCCGCGCCGTGAAGGTCACGCTCGGCCCGCGCGGCCGCGCGGTGCTCCTGGAGAAGAAGTGGGGCGCCCCGGTCGTCTCGGTCGACGGCGTCACGGTCGCCAAGGAGATCGAGCTCAAGGACGCCTACGAAAATATGGGCGCCCAGATGGTCAAGGAGGTCGCCTCCAAGACCAACGACGTGGCCGGCGACGGGACGACGACGTCCGTGGTGCTGGCCGAGGCCATCTTCGAGGAGGGCCTCAAGAACGTGACCGCCGGCGCCAACCCGATCGCCCTCAAGCGCGGGATCGACAAGGCGGTCGAGGCCGTCGTCGCCGAGCTCAAGCGGCTGTCCAAGCCGGTCCGGCTCGACGACATCTCCGAGGTCCGCAACGTCGGCACCATCGCCGCCGGCGGCGACGAGGAAATCGGAAAGATGCTCGCCGAGGCGATGCAGAAGGTGGGCAAGGACGGCGTCATCACCGTCGAGGAAGGCAAGGGCCTGGAGACCTACGTGGAGTGGGTCGAGGGCATGCAGTTCGACAAGGGGTACCTCTCCCCGTACTTCGTGACGGAGCCCGAGGAGATGAAGTGCACCCTGAAGGACTGCTACATCCTCATCCACGAGAAGAAGATCTCGGCGGTCAAGGATCTCATTCCGCTGCTCGAGAAGATCGCCAAGACGGGCAAGCCCCTCCTCATCATCGCGGAAGAGGTGGAAGGCGACGCCCTGGCGACGCTGGTCGTCAACAAGCTGCGCGGGACGCTCCAGGTCTGCGCCGTCAAGGCCCCCGGCTACGGCGACCGCCGCAAGGCCATGCTCGAGGACATCGCCGTCCTCACCGGAGGCAAGGCGATCTTCGAGGATCTGGGCATCGAGCTCGAGAAGGTGGATATCTCCCTCCTCGGCCGGGCCAAGAAGGTCGTCGTCGAGAAGGAGAACACCACGATCGTCGAAGGCGCCGGCGACACCAAGGCCATCCAGGGCCGGATCGCCCAGATCAAGAAGGAGATCGAGACGACGACCTCCGACTACGACCGCGAGAAGCTCCAGGAGCGCCTGGCCAAGCTCGCCGGCGGGGTGGCCCAGATCAACGTCTGCGCCGCCACCGAGGTGGAGATGAAGGAGAAGAAGCTCCGCGTCGAGGACGCGCTGCACGCCACCCGCGCCGCGGTGGAGGAAGGCATCCTGCCCGGCGGCGGCGTGGCCCTCGTGCGCGCGGCCAAGGCGCTCGACAAGGTCAAGGCCTCGGGCGACGACGAGAAGGTCGGCGTGGACATCATCCGCCGCGCCTGCGAGGCCCCCATCCGGCAGATCGCTCAGAACTCGGGCGTGGACGGCGCGATCGTCATCGAGAAGGTGCGCGAGTCCAAGGACGCCACCTTCGGCTTCAACGCGGAGACCCTGGAGTACGGCGACATGCTCAAGATGGGCATCATCGACCCCACCAAGGTCGTCCGCAGCGCCCTCCAGAACGCCGCGAGCGTCGCGTCGCTCCTGCTGACGACCGACGCCGTGATCGCCGAGATTCCGGAGAAGAAGCCCGCCGCGCCTCCGCGTGAAGCGGGCATGGAGGACGAGTTCTAGTCCGGCCGATTCGCACTCCGACGACGGTGAGAGCGCCCCATCCCCCCGGATGGGGCGCTTTTCCAGGCGCCGACCCCTGCGGGCGGTGTCGGGGGGCCCCGGATAGGAGGGGAGGTTAGGGGTTCCGCCTCCGCGGCGGAGCCGCCGGCCCTGTTCTTGGGCCAGGGAAGTTCCTTCGGGCGTCTCTTCCGGGCGACCGGGAGAGACGCCTTTTTTTCGCTCCGGGACGCTCAGCGCGCCGGGGGAGGGGACGTCTCGCCCTTGGGCGCCGCGGGGCTCAGCGGCTCCGCGGGGGGAGGCGCCTCGGGTCCGCCGAACTCCGGCGGCACCTTCTGCTTGAAACGCTCCTCGAAGATCTGGAACGGCTTCTCGTCGTAGAGCACGAACATCACTTCCTCGAGCCCCGACGCCCCCGAGCCGCAGTGGCGGAGCGTCTCTTCGATCAGGATGTCCGCGCAGCGCTCGACGGGCAGCGCCCCCGCCCCCGTGCCGATGGCGGGGAAGGCGATCGTGCGGCACCGAAGCTCGTCCGCCTTCTGAAGCGCCGCGCGCGCGGCGTGGCGCACCGACTTGGCGTCCGCCCAGAGGCCCAGCGGATTCACCGCCGCGTGGATGATCCACTTGGCTTTGAGTTGTCCCGCCGAGGTGACGGCCGCCGTCCCGAGCGGAATCGTTCCGATCCGGTGGCACTCCTCCTGCACCTCCGGACCGGCGGCTCGGCGGATGGCTCCCGAAACGCCTCCTCCGAGCACCAGGTCGTTATTGGCCGAGTTGACGATGGCGTCGGCTTCGACCTGCGTGATGTCGCCTCGGATCATGCGGAGCCGGGTTTTCATGGGCGCGCCTGAGCTTTCGCATTATAGGAGGGAGCGCGCGGGCCGTAAAGGGGGGCGCCGTCACGGTCCGCCGAATCGGCGGCGGCACCAGGCGCGCGCGAGGACCAGGTTGAGCCCCATGAGCGCCAGGAATCCGCCCAGCCCGAGCGCCTTGCGGCGCGCAAACTCCGCCTTCCGCCGCTCCGCCCGGTCGAACGTCTCGCGGGCGGTCCGGGCGGCGGCCGGGATCTCCTCCTCCAGCTTCTTGAAGACGGAAAAGAGCCCCGCGTGCTGCCGGGAACGGAACTCCCCGCGCGCGCGCCGGGCGGCCTCGAGCGCCGCGCGCTCCGCCGCCCAGGAGATTCCCGGTTCCTCCTCCGCCAGGCAGGCTTCCAGCCGCGCCAGCTCCGGTTCGAAGGCGGCCATCTGCTCCCCGAATTTCGTCATGGCGGCGATCTGCCGCGAGGCCGGCCGATGACACTCGGCGCACCCTTGTTCCTTGCTCCTGAGGATTTCCTCCCGCCGCGCCGGGGCCGTCCGGTGCTCGGTGTGGCAGGCCAGGCAGCCCCGGACCTTTCCGCCTCCCTCCCAGTCGGCATAGTGCTGGCTGCGCTTGAATTCCTCGAGTTCCTGGATATGGCACGTCCCGCACAGGGCGGGCGAATCGCTGCGGGGGCGGCCGGCCTCGTCGAGCTCCTTAAGGACGCCGCGGCGGAAGCCCTGGACGTAGAGGTGCGGACGCGACTTTCGGGTGTCGATCTGGTCGGCGCCGTGGCACCCGACGCAGTCGGTTCCTTTGAGCGCGTGAACGGAATCCTTCCAGTGGTCGCGCTGCTCCTCGTGGCATTCCGCGCACCGGCGAGCGTCGGCCACCCTCTCCTGCGCCGCCAGGAACGCCAGCAGCGCCGCGATCATCGGCCGCCCTCCGCCGCGCGGTGCGGCACGCCCCGGATGTCGAACTCCCAGGGTCCGATCCGCCGCTCGGAAAGGAACCCGAGGATTCCGAGCGCGAGCGTCGCCGCCAGACCCGCCGCGGCGGCCGCCATCAGGAACCGCCGCCGCCCGGGCCGGCGCTCGGGATTGCGGTCGAGAAACGGCAGGAGAAAAAGAAGCGCCACCGCTCCGTTGACCACGAGAAGCCCCGCGAGCTTCGGGAAATACTTGAGCGCCTGGTAGACGGGCAGGAAATACCACTCGGGCTTGACTCCCCTGGGCGTGGACTGCGGGGTGGCCTTGGGCCCCAGCTCGAACGGGAAAAGCACCGCCAGCGTCACCACCAGGCTCAGGACCACGATGACCGTGGTCACCTCGCGGTAGAGATGCCGCGCGAAGGGAACGCCCTCCCGGGCCATGATCCCCTCATATCCCTCGCCGATCTCCTCCCTGACGCTGCGGCGCGTGCTGATGCCCAGGCGGCGCACCAGGTAGAGATGGCCCGCCACGAGCCCGACGAGAGCGGCCGGGAGGAGAAGCACGTGCACGATGAAGAAACGCGACAGGGTTGCGTCCGAAACCCGGGAGCCTCCGCGGATCATCTGTCCCAGGGTATCCCCCACGAGGGGCAGTCCCATGAACGACTCCGTGGCCACCACGGTGCCCCAGTAGGAAACCTGGTCCATGGGCAGGAGGTACCCCGTGAACCCGAACGTGACCGTGACGAGAAGAAGCGCGCACCCGAAAAGCCACGTCAGCTCGCGCGGCTTCTTGTACGCCCCGTACCAGAAAACCCGCCCGAGGTGAAGGAGCACCACGAAGACCATCGTGTGGGCCCCCCAGGCGTGGAAGGAACGGATGAGCCAGCCGCCGGGAATCTCATGCGTGATCCGGCGCACGCTCTCGTACGCCCTGTCCATCGAGCTCGAGTAGTTGAGGGCCAGGAGGATGCCGCTTCCGACCTGCGTCATGAAGAGCACGAGCGCCGCCGTGCCCAGCGTGAAGGCGTAGCTCTCCGCGTGCGGCGGAACCGGCTTGTAGAGCTGCTCCCGGCCGAAGCGGGCGAACGACGAAAGCCCCAGCCGTTCCTCCAGCCACGTCCGCAGGCGACCCATGTTCAGAAGACCACGACCAGACGACCCTTCTCCGAGCGCACCGGGAACGCCTGAAGCTCCCGCGCCGCCGGTGTCGTCGGTCCGGTCCCGTCCGGACGGAAGGTGGCGCTGTGGCAGGGGCACCGGATCAGGCCGCTCTTCTCATCCCACTTCACCAGACACGCCAGGTGCGTGCAGGTGGCATTGACCGCGGTAAGTTTGCCTCCCGCGCGGATGATGAGCAGGGGGATCGCGCCTTTCTCGATCGCCTTGAAGCCGCCTTCGGGGATGTCGTCCGGCCCCACGTCGACGGGCCCCGAGAGGCGCGCTTCGGGGAGGGGAGCCAGATAGCGGGCCACCGGCACGGCGCTCAGGGCGCAGGTTGCGCACGCGGAGAGAGCGCACGCCGCGCCCAGGAAGTCCCGGCGGCTCGTTCCCGGCTGCTCGTCGCGTTCCACCGTCCGATCCTTAGTAGCCCCGCGCCGGACGCGCGTCAAGGAATTCCACGCCCGGAGCTCTTTCTTTCCTTACCCAGAAACGCCCGCGGCAGGTACGCCAGGAGGTCCGTCGCCATCAGGGAAACTTCGCCGAGATCCCGCGCCCCCAGATCCCCCGCCCGGCCGTGCACCTCGACGCCCAGGCAGGCGGCCTCGAAGGGCTCGATCTTCTGGCCCAGAAGCGCTCCGAGAACCCCCGCCAGGACGTCTCCCGATCCTCCCGTCGCCATTCCGGGGTTCCCGGTCCGGTTCCGGAAGAGCCGCCGGCCGTCCGTCACGAGCGTTCCGTGCCCTTTGAGGACGGCGATCCCGCCAAGGCGGCGCGCCAGCTCACGCGCGGTTCCCTCCCGGTCCGCCTGGACGTCCCCGGCGGTGCGCCCCAGGAGGCGGGCCGCCTCGCCCGGATGCGGCGTGAGGATCCGCGGCGCGCGGGCGCGGGCCAGAAGTTCCGCGCGGCCCTCGAAGGCGTTCAGGCCGTCGGCGTCGAGAACGAAGGGGATCTCGAGCCGCGCGACGAGTTCCCGGACCAGGCGGACGGCGGCGGGATCGCGCGAGAGCCCCGGGCCGATCACCGCCGCCGTGCTCCGAGCCGCCTCGGCCAGGACCCGGCGGGCCGCCGCCCGCGGAGGAAAGGGCCGCACAATGCCGCAGGTGTGCTTGATCGAAAGAATGTCGGCCACCCGCTCGGGGCAGGCCAGGACGACGAGTCCCGCGCCCGCCCGGTAGGCCGCTTCCGCCGCAAGATAGGCCGCCCCCGTCATGCCCGGAGAGCCGGCCACGACGAGCACCGTGCCGTAATCTCCCTTGTGCGTCTCGGGACGGCGCGGAGGCAGGCCGGGCATGGGCGGGATTGTAACAGCGCCCCGCGCGGCGGGGAAGGAAACGCGCGGCGATTCGATGCTCCGAGCGGCCCGCCCGGCGTATTATTTAGCGGAAGCGGGATCCACCGGGGAGGCCGTCGCATGAGATTCGCCCTCTGGGGGCTGGCCCTTCTGGCGTCCGGGACGTTCCAGGAGGACATGGTCAAGAAAGTGGCGCCCGACGCCGAGCGCGTGCGCAAGGTCGCCCGCAAGCCGGCGCCCGGGGCGCGCGAGAAGATCGAAAAGGCGCTCGGCGAGCGGCTCGCCGAAGCCGACCTTTCCGCCCCGCTTTTCGAGTGCTATGCGACCGTTCCGTCCGTTTCGAGCATGGAAAAGACCCGCGTCGTGGTCGGCGTGTTCTCCGGCCGGGGCCCCAAGGGGCCGTTCCGCGTGGCGGTGGCGGTGGCCCCGGGCGAGGATACGATCCACGCGGTGCGCGTGCTCGAGAACGCCGACGAAAAGGCGCTCGAGTCGAACGCGTTCCTGGCCCAGTTCCAGGGGTTCGAGTACACCCCGAACATCTACAACCCGCCTCAGAGCCTTGCGGCGGCGCTTCAGAAAGCCAAGGGGGCCGATGAAGCGGCGCGCGAACTGGACGCGCTCGTGCGGATCAGCCTGCAGATGCGCGCGGTGGGGCCGGCGTGGGATCGGCTCCTGGAGAAAATCGACAAGAAGGACGCCGCCGCGGAGGAGGATCTTGCGTTCCTCGAACGGGCGTTCGACGAGGCGCTCAAGCTCGTTCCGGCGGCGCGCTTTCTCAAGCCCACCCAGCAGGAGCGCTTCCGCCAGTACGCCTCGGGGGCGCGCGCGGATGTCCAGGAGTTGCGGCGATTCCTGAAGGAAGGGAACTTCGAGGAGGCCTACCGTAAGTCGGGGGAGGTCGATTCTCAGCGTTGCGCCAAGTGCCATGGCGCGTACCGGCGCAGTTTCCGCGAGGCGCGATCGGATCGCGGTCTCGGAAACGGCTACCTTTCGACCCGCCTGGAGGTCGCCGTGCCGGATGCCCGGCATGAAGCCTCGTTTCAGGCGCTGGCTCAGACCGTCCGCAAGGCGGTGCTCCTGATCGAGGAGACGAAGTAGATTTTCCGGTCGCCCGCCGCCGCCGGGCTCAAGCTTTCGCCGCCGCCTGCCGAAGGATGAAGGGGCGAATCCCGGAGCCTGTCATGTCGCGCGACGCGGCGCTTCTCATGGTGGTCGTGCTGGCCCTGGTGGCGATCGGCCTGGTCATGCTCTACTCGGCCACGGGGGTGACGGCGGAGAAGTCGCCGCGGTACCAGGACGGCGAGTACTTCCTGAAGCGCCAGCTCGCCTGGGCGGCGGTGGCCTTGCCGTGCATGTTCCTGCTGTCCCGTGTGCCCTACCGGTTTTGGGAGCGCTGGCGGTGGGCGATCCTGGGTCTGACGGTGGCGGGACTGGTTCTCGTCTTCGTGCCGGGGATCGGAGCCAAGATCAACGCGGCGCGCCGCTGGATCCGGATCGGGGGATTCCAGGTCCAGCCGTCGGAGATGGCCAAGATCGGCATCGCCGTCTTCCTGGCGGGATTCGCGGCGGCCGATCCGGAGCGGCTGAAGCGCTTCTTCCGGGGATTCCTGCCGGCCTGCCTGGCGCTGGGGATCGTGGCGGGGCTGATCCTCATCGAGCCGGACGTGGGAACGGCGCTTTTCATCACGCTGGTCATGGGACTGATGCTGCTCGTGGCGGGAGTGCGGATTTTCCATGGAGTGCCCGTGGCGGTGGCCGCGGCGGGGCTCGTGGCGTTCTATGCGCTGACGCACACGGAGCACGTGGAACGGCGTCTGGCGGAGTGGGGGACCGGATACCAGGTGACCCAATCGCTCCTGGCGCTGGGGTCCGGGGGCTGGACGGGGGAGGGCCTCGGTCGCGGCCGGGCGAAGCTCTACTTTTTGCCGGAAGCGCATTCGGACTTCATCTTTCCGATTCTGGGGGAAGAACTGGGGTTCGTGGGGGCGGCGTGCACGCTGCTTCTCTATGCGGCCCTGGGGATCCTGGGATACCGCATCATGCGCCGGGCGCCGGACCGCTTCAGCTTCCTGTTGTCGTTCGCCCTGACGACCTATATAATTCTCCAGGCGGCGGTGAACGTGGCGGTCGTGACGGCCGCCGTGCCCACCAAGGGCATTCCGCTCCCCTTCGTGAGCGCCGGGGGGTCTTCCCTCCTTTTCACGACGGCGGGGGTGGGAATCCTGGCGGGCATCGCCAACGCCGCCGAGGGGGAACCATGTCGGGCGGAGAGGGGCTGCGGATCCTTTTCGCCGGGGGCGGCACCGGCGGGCACGTCTTCCCCGGCATCGCTCTCGCTCAGCACGCGGTAGGCTCGCCGGTCTTCTGGCTCTGCACCTCCCGGGCCTTCGACGCGGCGCAGCTTTCGAAGGAAGGAATCCCTTTCGAGCCTCTCCCGTCTCGCCGCTGGAGCGGCCTGCGCGGCTTCTTGGCGCCCATGGCGCGGGCGCTCCGGCGTGCCGCGGCGCGGATCCGCGAGTTCCGGCCGGACGTCGTTGTGGGCGTCGGGGGCTACGGAACGGTGCCGCCCGTCCTGGCGGCCCGGGCGCTCGGCGTGCCGTATGTGCTTCTGGAGCAGAACGTCCGTCCGGGGCGGGCCAATCGGTTCCTGGCCGCCGGGGCGCGGCGGATTTACGTCCAATGGGCCGAGGCGAAGGCCGCCTTTCCGGGGTGCGGCCCCCGCGTTCGGGTGACGGGGAGCCCCCTTCGCCGGGGGATGCGGCGCGCCGACCGGGCGGAGGCGCTGCGGCGATTCGGCCTGGAGGAAGGCCGGCCCACCGTGGCGGTCGTGGGAGGAAGCCAGGGAGCCGAGGCGCTCAACCGGGGCGTCCTGGCGGGATTGGACGGAACCGCCGACCGGATCCAGCTCATCCACGTGGCGGGGGCCGGACGGGCGGAAGCGGTGCGGTCGGCGTACCGGGAGCGCGGCGCCCGGGCGGTCGTGTGCGAGTTCGTGGCGGACATGGACCGCCTCTATTCGGCGGCGGACCTGGTGATCTCCCGGGCGGGGGCGATGGCGATCGCCGAGATGGCCGCGCTGGAGGTTCCGGCGGTTCTTGTTCCGATCGCCCGTTCCGCGGGCGATCATCAGCGGGAGAACGCCCGGGCGGCGGCGCGGACGGGGGGAGCGATCTATCTGGAGGAAGAGGAGTGCCTGCGCGGGGGGCTGGCCCCGATCCTCAGGAGACTTGTGTCGGGGGAGCCGCTCTTCGATAATATGAGGCGTCGCCTTCGCGCGCTGGCCCGTCCCGAGGCGGCGCGGACCATTCTGGAGGACCTGGGGGAGCTCTTCGGGGGATGAAGATTCACTTTGTCGGGATCGGCGGCATCGGCATGAGCGGGCTGGCCAAGATCCTGCTCGTGCGGGGGCATCGGATCACGGGGAGCGATCTCCGGCCGTGCTCGTTCCCCGGGGCGGTCGCGGGCCACGACGCGCGCAACGTCCCGCCGGACGCCGAGCAGGTGGTGCGGTCGGCGGCGGTGCGGGACGACAATCCCGAAATCGTCGAGGCGCGCCGCCGGGGGCTGCCCGTCCTGAAGTACGCCGAGATGGTGGGGCAGCTGACGCGGGAGAAGCAGACGATCGCCGTGGCCGGCTGCCACGGCAAGACCACGACCACCGCGATGGTGGCGTATGTCCTGTCGCGGGCGGGCTTCGGGCCGACGTTCCTTTGCGGAGGGGTGATTCCGCAGCTCGGCTCCAACGCCGCGCCGGGGCCGGGGAAGCACCTAGTCGTCGAGGCCTGCGAGTACGACCGGTCGTTTCTGCACTACACGCCCGCCTGCGCGGTGATCACGAACATCGAGGAGGACCATCTCGACTATTACAAGGACCTGGCGGAGATCGTCTCGGCGTTCCGCGAGTTCGCCGGAAAGTCCACAGGGCCGGTGATCGCGTCGCTGGACAATCCGCCGGCGGCGTCGATCCTGAAGGAGCTCAAGGGGAAGGGGGAGAGTTTTTCTCTTTCCCAGGACGCCGACTGGCGGGCGCGGAACATCGAGGTGCGCGACGGCCGCTGGACGTTCGACGCGCTCAAGTACGGACGTCCGTACGGGAGCTACACGCTTTCGGTGGCGGGGGTCCACAACGTGGCCAACGCGCTGGCGGCGCTGGCGGCGGCGACGTGGGCGGGGGTGGGGCAGGAGATCGTCCAGGTGGCGCTTTCGGAGTTCACGGGGGCGGAACGGCGGTTTCAGCTTCTGGGGGAGAGGCGGGGGGCGCTCGTCGTGGACGACTACGGGCACCATCCCACGGAGATTCAGGCCACGCTGCGGGCGGCGCGCGAGCGGTTTCCGGACCGCAAGATCTGGTGCGTCTTCCAGCCGCATCAGGCCTCGCGGACGCGGATTTTTCTCAAGGAATTCGCCCGCTCGTTCGGGGATGCCCACGTCGTGCTCCTGCCGGAGATCTACGAGGCGCGGGAACAGAACGGCGCGCCGAAGATTTCGAGCGCGGATCTGGCCAAGGCGGTGGCGGAGCAGGGCAAACCCGCGCTTTATCTTCCCACGTTCGACGAAGTTCTGGCCTTTCTTCGCGAAAAAGCCACGCCCGATTGCCTCATCCTGACGATGGGCGCCGGGGACGTCGGCGAGATCGCCCGTCGGTTCCTGGCCGAAGCCGGGTAGGCGGGAGGCCGTTCGCCAGGCGGTGCGCCCTTCGCGGGAGCAGGTGTCCGCGAAGGGAAAACTCGGGAAGCGCCATCCGCGAGGGAACGGTTCGGATCTGGATATTTTATGATTTGTATGTTATAATTCGAGCGTTCCGGGCGCCAGCCCGGAACCGGGACGCGAGAGAGGGGGGCAGCCATGAGCCGGGCGGTCGCCGAGCGCGCCTTCGGGGCGCTCCTGGCGGAAGGGCGGATCCCCGTGCGCCGCGAGGTGCCCCTGGCGCCGTATACCACCCTCAAGGTCGGCGGCCCGGCCGAGTACTTCATCGAACCCCGTGACCCGGACGAACTCGCCCGGGTGCTCGCGGCCGCCCGGGAGTGCGACGTTCCCCTCCGCGTCCTCGGAAGCGGAGCCAATCTCCTCGTCCGCGACGCGGGCGTCCGGGGAGCCGTCGTCCGGCTCACGCGCTTCACCCGCCGCCGCGGATGGCACGTCGAGGCCGGCTACGGCCTGCCCCGGCTCGTCAAGGAATCCGTCGCGGAGGGACTCGCGGGCCTGGAGCCCCTGGCCGGAGTCCCCGCCGCCGTCGGCGGCGCCGTCCGCATGAACGCGGGCGGCCGACACGGGGAAATCGCCGGCGCCGTCGCCTACGTCGACGTCGTCGGCCCCGACGGGACGCTCCGGCGGCTCCGCCGCGACGAGGTGGGCTTTCGCTACCGCGGAACCTCGCTCGGCGACGCCGTCGTCGTCGCCGCGGGGTTCGACCTGCGGCCGGACCCGCAGGCCGCCCGCCGCTACGGCGAGATCCTCGCCGCCAAGAAGGCCACCCAGCCCCTCGGAGTCCCGAGCGCCGGGTGCATGTTCAAGAATCCCCCCGGCGCGTACGCGGGACGCCTCATCGATGAGTGCGGCCTCAAAGGGGCCCGCGTCGGACGCGCCCATGTCTCCCGCAAGCATGCCAACTTCATCGTCAACGAAGGAGGCGCCAGCGCCGACGACGTCCTGCGGCTCGTGGATCTCGTCCGCAGCCGCGTTCCCGTGCCGCTCGAACTCGAAGTCCTGGTCTGGTGAACGATAAAGGAGCCGCCGCCATGGGCCATCCGGGCCGCCTGCGCATCGCCGTTCTCATGGGAGGGACGTCGTCCGAACGGGAGATCTCGCTCCGCTCCGGAGCCGCCGTCGCCGCGGCGCTCCGCGCGCGCGGTCACGACGTCGTTCCCGTGGACATCCGCACCGAAACCGGCCGGGAACTCGACGGGCTCAAGATCGACGTCGCCTTCGTCGCCCTCCACGGCCGCTTCGGAGAGGACGGCCGCCTTCAGGCGATCCTTCAGTCCCGCGGGATCCCCTACACGGGCAGCGGCCCCGAAGCCTCCCGCGCCGCCATGGACAAGGTCGAGGCCAAGCGCCTCTTCAAGCTGCGCGGCGTCGAAACGCCCCCGCACCGGGTCATCCTTCGCGGCGAGTCCCCCGCGCTCTGGGAGCAGTGCGCCCGCGCCCTCGGCTATCCGGTCGTCGTCAAGCCGAGCGCCGAGGGCTCCAGCGTCGGCGTCACCGTGCACGAGGACCGCTCCACCCTCCTCGACGGCGCCGCCGAGGCTTTCCGGCACGGCCCCGTCGCCCTCATGGAGAAATTCATCCGGGGAACGGAGCTCACCGTGGGCATCCTGGAAGGGCGCGCGCTCCCCATCATCGAGCTGCGGCCGCGCTCCCGCTTCTTCGACTACAAGGCCAAATACCAGGACCCCGAGACGCTCTACGTCGTCGATCCGCCCCTGAGCGAACTCGACAAGCGGCGCGTCCAGAAGGCCGCCCGAGAGGCCCACGAGGCCCTGGGCTGCGAGGGCATGAGCCGCGTGGACCTCATCCTCACCCCCTTCTGCGCCGTTCACGTCCTCGAGGTGAACACCATCCCGGGACTCACGGAGCGCAGCCTCCTGCCCAAGGCCGCGCGCGCCGCCGGGATCGATTTCCCCGAGCTCTGCGAACGGATCGTCCAGACCGCCTTCAAACGACGTCAGGGCGGCTTCTGGGCGGCGGCGATGCTGTAGGGATGCCTACCGCTCCGTGGTCGGCGGCTCGGGCCGGCGGACTTCGATCGCCCGCGCGGCCGCCCGGCCCGCCCCCCACGCCTTGAGGAAGTAGTCCCCCGGGACGAGGTCGGCGGGCAGCGAAAGCTCCAGCGCGAACGCTCCGCCGCGCGATTCCGCCCGACCCCGCACGATGACCTTGTTGTTGGCGTTGGCGTACCGGCGGACGATCTGCGCTTCGACCGTCTCCCCCACGAGATCCGTCGGGTGATAAAACCGGTCCCTCGGACACTCGAAGGTCACCTCCACCGGTCCCTCTTCCGGGAGACGTCCGGAGACCGACAGCGTCGTCCCCGGGGGGACCCGCTCCGGAGCCGAAAGCTCCAGATCTCGTCCCGGTCGGCGCAGTCGAAGCGCCGGATCGCCCAGAAGGTTGTAGTGCAGCGTCACGTCCCGGCGCATCGGCTCCAGACTCGCGGGTCCCTGGACAAGTCCCGCCAGCGCGTCGGCCCGGAGCCGGAGGGGAGTGCGCGGGCCGTCGTTCAGGACCGCCGCCTTGGCCGCCCACAGAGCCTCTCCCAGCGTGGGCGCCCCGCCGGGTCGGAACACCTCCGCCACGAGCGCTTCTCCGAGAAGGGCGTTTCCGTAGGGTTGCGTGATCCGGCTTCCTCCGATGAACGCCACCGGGCCCCGCGGGCGCTTGAGAAGTTCCTCGCCGATCGAATCTCCGAATCGGGCGTCATAGGCCCCCGTCAGGCACGCCAGGACCACCATGACCGGAAGTCCCGCGCGCACCTCCACCCGCGCGGCGTCCCGGCTCTCGAGGACCGGATAAAGAAACCCGTTGTAGCGCACCTCGTCGAAGCCCGTCCGCAGCCCGTGCCCCACGTAGGCGTAAAAGAGCGACCCCTCGTTGAGGAGGCGCACCGCGTGATCGTTGAACCGCGGGGGATAGTAGCCGTATTTCGACGAAAGCTTCGCGTAGGCGGTCTCCACGTCGTACTCGGGCGGGATCCCGCGGGCCACGACGGCGGAAAATTGCGCTTCCAGCGCCAGGTCCAGGAGAGGCCCGAAGCCACCCTCGCCGGCCAGCACGGTTACCTTCTTCTGCCACGGTCCGCCCGCCGGCTCCCTCTCGTAGGCGAGAGTCTTGGCGATCATCGCGCCGAGCTCCTCCCGCGTGTCGGCGGGCAGGCGTCCCGCGACCGGACCGAAAAGATGATCGGTGGCCAGGTCGGGATCGCACGGGAAACGGTCGCTCCGGTAGGCCGAAGGACGCTCGAAGGTGGGAACGCGGTCGGCGTCCCCGGCCAGCAGGAGAAACCGCGGCCGCACCCGCGCGACGAACCGGGCCAGCCCGTCCGCGCCGGGCCCGAACCGGGCGGCCACGTCGTCGGTGCGCACGACGGCCGCCGCCCCTCCGCCGCGCGCCCGGTGCTCCGCCAGCGCGTCGCACGCCTCTGCGAACTCCGGGGGGGCCACGATGAGATAATCGGCGCGCACGCCGTCGAGGTCCCGCCGCAGATACTTCGAATCCCCCGCGGCGGAAAGCGCCGCCGCCAGGGCGAGCGCGAGTGCCATTGAAGTCATTTTACCAAAACGACGATAGAGAACATCGAGCGATGCGAAACCTCTTCGCTCCGCTGGGGCGGTGGAAGAACTGGGACCGGTGGGCGGCCCGCGCGGGGGCGTTTCTCGCCGCGCGCCGCCGGACCGGCCGCGCTCTCCTCTTCGCGGGCGGCTTCGCGCTCGTCGTCCTGCTCGTTCACCGCGAAGTCTACAGCTTCCTCGCCCAGTCCCGCCGCTACACGCTCCCGCGCCTGGAAACCGCCGTGGCCCCCCGGTGGGCCGACCGCACCGGCGAGGAGATCGTGCGCCTGGACCTCGGCGGCGGGTCGCTTTTCGACCGGAGTCTCGTCGAACGCGTGGGGCGTGCCTTCGAGGCGTCCCCCTGGATCCGCCGGGTGATCTCCGTCGAGCGGGTTTTCCCGAACCAGCTCCGCGTGCGCTTCGAATACCGGAGGGCCTACGCGGCCGTCCGGCGCCCGAACGGGCACGTTCTCGTGGACGCCGACGGCGTGCGCCTGCCCGGCGTCTGGGCGGATCCGCCCACGTGCGAGCGCCCGGCGGCGATCACGGGCGTCGCCTCCGCGCCGCCGGCGCCCGGCAAGGTCTGGGAGGACCCGGCGCTGCGGGCGGGGATCGCGCTGGCCGATTTCGTCCACGCGGATCCGATCCTCCGCCGTCTGGGCGTCAAGGAGATCGACGTGGCCAATTTCGGCGGCCGCGTGGACCCGCGCCGCAGCGAAGTGGCGCTGGTCACGGCCGGAGGGTGCGTGATACACTGGGGCCGCGATCCGTCGCAGTCGCGCTTCGGCGATCCGTCGACCGATGAGAAGCTCGAGAACCTCCGCGAGGTCCTGGCCGTGTATCCCGACCTGGCCGGGCTCCGCAGCGTCAAGGTCTACTTCCGGGGCGCCCGCGCGGTGGAGCCTCAGGACGCCACGGCCGCCCGCCGGAGCCGCTGACGGCCGGCGCCGCTCCCCCGGGGAGAGGCAGGTGCGTCGTGCCCCGGCTTGACCCTCAGAAGATCTCCACCCTGGCCGTCGGGTGGATCGGATTCCTGTCGATCGTGACGCTCGTCACGCTGGCTCAGACGCTTCCCTTCCGCCTGACGTTCGTGCGTCCGGAGACGTTTCACGCCTGGTTCGTTCGCGTGGAGCTTTTCTTCGCCGTGTTTCTCTGGCCGTTCTTTCTTCCCGGCCTGGTTCGCGAGGGATGCGGAATCCTCGGGAGTCTCGCGGCGCTGGGGATGATGATCGTCCTCGCGGCGCCTCTGACCGCGGCGGCGGCGAATCTTTCGGCCGCGCCGGCGGGGGAGGCGCTTTCCGGGCAGATCCTTGTGGGGGCCGCAGCGGCTCCGGCGGCGGCGCTTGAGGAGCTTTCGCGCCGGGCGGGATGGAGGCGCGCGAGAGCGTGGTATCTCCTGGCGGCATTTTTCCTTTCCGCGGTGCCGCCCTTCGCGCACTTCCTGCTGCGCGATCTGGCGGGAAGGGGCGATCTTTCCGCCCTCGCGTGGGCGAGCCCGTTCTGGGCGGCCGCGGCCGCTCCGCTGCCCGCCGCGGCGGTCTTCGCGGGGCTGGCGCTGGCGGGCCTGGCGGCGGGCCTCCTTTGGACTCCCCGGATGGAGGCGGAGGTCGAAGCGTGATTGGTCTCCTCGGCGTGTTCCTGGCCGCCGCGGCCTCCGATCCCCGCGTGGAACGCGTGGAGCGCCTGGCCGGAGAGGCGCGGCGGACCACCGTGTGGGCCCCCCTGGCGGTCACGCTTTCGAGCGCCGCGGGGTTCGAAGGGGATCTCGTCGCGCGGAGTTCCTTCGGGTTTTTCACCGCCCGGCGCGTCCGCGTGGCGCCCGGAGGGCGCGAGCGGGTGCTCCTACCCGCCGTGGACCCGGTCGAGATCCGCGCCGGGGCGATCGGGGCGGCGCCGCCGGAGGCGTCGGCGCGCCCGGATCTCGTGGTCGGCGTGGATGTCCGGCTCCCGTTCGCGCGCGAACTGACTTCCGGGGAGCGCGTGCGGTTCGTCCGGTTCGATCCCTCCGATCCCTTCGCGCGGGAGCTTCTGCGCCGGGGATTGCTGGAGGCGTGGGATCTTCTTCTCCTGGCGGACGCGGCGGACCTTCCGCTCGGGGCCGGGCCGGAAGCGTATGTTCCTTCGTCCCGGGAGGACGCCGAGCGGAGGATTCAGGCGCGGGCGGCGCTTCCGCCGCCCGCCCGCTTCGAGGCGGTCGATCGCGAGCTTTGGAACGTCCTTGCCCCGCGGGAGGGATGGGTTCCCGCAAAGCGGACCTTCGCCCTCTTCTTCGCGGGGGCCTACGCGGTGGCGGCGTTCGCGGCGCTGCCCTTCATGGCCTGGGCCCGACCGCGGTGGATGCTGCCGTCCGCCGTCGCCCTGGCGGGGCTTTTTGCGATCGTCTATCTCGTCTTCTTCCCGAAAGGGCAGCTCTGGGTCCTGGAGCATCGGTGCGAGGTGGCGCCGGCCGGGGAGGGAGAGGCGGCGGAGTGGAGGGTGTGGTTCGCGGGCGCGCCGGTGGCGCGGCGCACGCGCGTGGAATTCCCCCGCTGGGTCAAGCCCGTCCTTCCGCATCCGGGGGCGGTGGATCGGCCGTTCACGATTCGGTTCTCCGACGCGGGTTCGTCCGCCGTCGAGGACCTCGAGCTGGCCGGCGGCGTGCCCGTGGCGTTCGCCGGGGCGGAATCGCGTCCGCCTTCCTTCCGGGCCGTGGAACGCCTTCCGCGACCGCTCTACGGAGCGTCGATTCTCCGCGGAAACCGGAACCGGCGGCTGGGAGACCTGCCCGCGGGAACCGAAGTGAACGCGCTTGCCGTCCGGGACGACGAGCCGGCGCCGGGCGAGGCGGATTTCCGCGCCTTCCGGAGGTTCATCCGGGGGGATGCGCTCTTCGGCCGGCTGGACCGCGAGGACGCGGGCGCGGGCGAGGTGTCGTCCGCCGACCTGGCGGAGGCGCGCCGCCGCCCGCGGTTTTTCATCCAGAGGTTGCCATGAACGGGCGGGAACACGTCGAAGTCGTGCGGACGCCGGTGGGGCCGGTTTCGGTGACCGTGAGGGACGGGCGCGTGCGGGCGGTCCGGTTCGGGGGAAGGGCGGGGAAGGGGAAGGCGGCCGCGGCGCGCTGGCTGGCGCGATGGTTCCGGGGGGAGGATCCCGGGGTGAGGCTGGACCTTTCCTGGGCCACGCCGTTCGAGCGTCGCGTGTACGCCGTGGTCCGCCGGATTCCCCGGGGCGGAACGCGGACCTACGGCGAGGTCGCGCGGGCGGCCGGCGCCCCGGGGGCGGCGCGGGCGGTGGGCCGGGTCCTGGCGCGCAACCGGATCTGCCTTTTTATCCCCTGCCATCGGGTGGTGGGCGCCGCCGGTCCGGGCGGCTTCACGGCGCCGGGGGGCGTGCGGCTGAAACGGCGCCTCCTGAGCCTCGAGCGCCGCGCGCCGCGCGCATAGCGCGGCCCATCCTTCTGCATATGTCGCATAAAAAATTTGACATGCCATGGGTGGCCGCCTATAGTTTATGCCCAGCTTCGCGCCCCGGCGCGGAGGTTTCGCGTCCCGAGCGTCGCGGGACGGGTTCGGAGTCCGCGCGCCCGGGCGCTTTCCGAAAGGAGCGGCATGCCGGTTCCCAAGGACCTGCTGGATCTCATGGCGTGCCCGTTCTGCAAGAGCGGGCTGCGCGAGGACGGGGAGAAGCTCCGCTGCGTGAATGCGGAATGCGGCCTCGTCTTTCCGGTCAAGGACGACATCCCGATCATGCTCATCGACGAAGCGGAGCGGCCCTGCCCGAAGTGCGGCAAGTCGCGGGACTGGCAGGGCGACGTGCTGCGGTGTCCGTCCTGCGGGGCGACGCTGAACGTCGAGAGGAAGGGATAGCGTGGATCGGCGCACCCTTCTGGCCATGGTCGTGTGCATGGCCATCTTCATCCTCTGGACCGGGGTCGTGGCGCCGCTGATCTGGCCCCCGCCGAAGCCGGCGCCCCGGAAGCCCGCGCCGCCGCCGTCCGCCACCCCCGCTCCCAAGTCCGCGCCGGCGCCGGCCGCCCCGGCGCCCCAGGAGATCGTCCGACATCCGGAGCTGCCTCCGGTGACGCTGCGGGCCGGCCGTCTCAAGGCGGTCTTCACGAACGTCGGAGCGGGTCTTCGGGAGCTGGCTACGCTCTACGAGAACGAAGAAGTTCTCCTCCTGGGGCCGCGCCCGGGCGGCGCGCCGCACCTGGCGGTGCGCGAGGTGGGCGGTCCGGATCCCGTCGAGACGCTCCCCTGGAAGCTCGAGGAGCAGACGGAACGCTCGGTGCGGTATTCGATCGTCCTGCGCAGCGGCGTGCGGCTGGCCAAGAAGTTCACCCTCGATCCGGAGACGTATCGCCTGGGGTTCGTCCTCGACGTGGAGGGGCCGGCCGACGTGCCGGAGGATCGGAAGGTGCAGCTGGAAATCCTGGCGCTCCAGGGGATCCAGCCCGACAGCCCGTACCGGTACGACTACTACCTCCACGGCGTGGTGGCGATGGACGGACGGATCCTGGAGTTCAACTGGGCGGGGATCTCGTCCGGCGAAGCCAAGCTCGCCGAGGCGCGCCGGCAGCCGCCCGGAAGCGCCCGGGACCAGGCCGTTCAGGAGGCCCGCAAGTACTTCACCGTCACCACGGGCCGGAAGGATTGGTTCGGCCTGAAGAACCGGTTCTTCGCGATTCTGCTTCAGCCGCTCGGCCCCGCCCGGACGCGGCTGGAGGCGTACGAGTTCCACACGCTGCCCTCCGGCGCGCCCGCGGGGCCGGGAGTGCCGGACAAGAACCTTTCCGCCTCGGCGCGGACCGAGCCGCTGGCGGTGCGGGACCGCCGGGTGAGCTTCGAGTTCTCCGCCTACGCGGGTCCCCTGAAACGGGATTTCCTGGCCGAGGTCCCCGGCGCGCTCGATCTCATCAACTACGGGGCGGGCTGCACGAAGGGATGCGGGCCGGTCGGGGTCCTGTTCGCGCCGATGGCCGCGCTCGTGAACCTGGCGGCCCCGGCGATCCTGGGGCTGCTGAAGTTCTTCGGCGGCCTCTTCGGGAACTACGGCGTGGGAATCATCCTGACGACGCTGGCGATCCGCGTGCTTCTCTTCCCCCTGTCGAAGAAGAGCCAGGTCTCGGCTTTCCGGATGCAGCAGCTGGCGCCCAAGATCCAGGCGCTGCGCGAGCGCTACAAGGACGACCAGCAGAAGTTCGGAGTGGAACAGATGCGGCTCTTCCGGGAGCACAAGATCAATCCCCTGGCGGGCTGCCTGCCGCTGCTCCTGCAGATGCCGATCTTCGTGGGCATGTACAGCGTCTTTGAGCTGTCCGTGGAGCTGCGCCGGGAGCCGTTCGTCCTCTGGATCCGGGATCTCTCGCAGCCGGACATGCTCCTGGGACCCTGGACGCCCATCCAGATTCCGCTTCTGCCGACGATCGACGGGCTGAACCTCCTGCCGATCGTGATGACGGTGATCTGGTTCCTTCAGGCGTACTTCGCGCCGCGGTCGCCGGATCCCCAGATGGCCGCGCAGCAGAAGATCATGCTGGCGATGCCCGTGATCTTCGGGCTGATGTGCTATGGGCTGGCCAGCGGTCTGAGCCTCTACTTCCTGGTGAACTCTCTTCTGGCCCTGGTGGAGCAGAAGGCCATCAAGAAATTCTTCCTCAAGCCGCTGGAAGCAGGCGGGAGCGCCTGAAAGGAGGCCGCATGGAGCCCAAAAAGAGGGTCACGCAGGAGGATATCGCCCGGGTCTGCAAGATCGACCAGGGATCGGTCTCCCGCATCCTCAACGAGGACACGCGCGACTCCTTCGCGGAGGAGACGATCCAGAGGGTCTTCAAGGCGGCCCGGGAGCTGGGGTATCTGCATCCGTCGCTCGTGACGTCCAACCGCCGCGAGTCCAGCCGCCGCAAGGCGGAGCTCCGCGGAAAGGTCCAGATCGTGATCGGGACGAACACGGTCTACGACGAAGGCGAGATCGACATCGACGAGATCTCGATGTCCGGGATGCTGCTGCGGAACTTCCGGACGAAGAAGAGGACGCTTCCGATGGACCGCTTCAAGTTCAACGTCGAGGTCACGGAGGGGCGCCTGAAGGGCTTCAAGTGCCGCTGCAAGCTCGTGCGCTTCTCGGACAACGAGGACGAGTTCGCCCTGGCCGTGAAGTTCGACAGCCTCGACGAGGATGCCAAGGAAAAGCTCAAGGGCTTCGTCAAGTAGCGACACCATCGCCGCGGTGTCCTCCCCTCCGGGAGCCGGGCTGCGGGCGGTGGTCCGGCTGAGCGGCCCGGACGCGGCGGCGCTGGCGGCGGGGGAGCCGGGGGCGGTCCTCTTCCGGGCCCCGCGCTCCTACACGGGCGAGGATGTGGCGGAGCTTCATCTGCCCGGCTCGCCTCCGCTCGTGGAGGCCTGTCTGCGCCGCCTCGCGGAACGCGGAGCCCGTCCCGCCCGGCCCGGCGAATTCACCCTGCGCGCCTTCCTCAACGGCCGGATGGATCTTTCCCGCGCGGAAGCGGTCGAGCGTCTGATCGCCGCGGAGGACGACGCGGAGCGCCGCGCGGCGCTCGAGGCGCTGGCGGGCGGGTTTTCGGACCGCCTGCGGCGGATCGAGGCGCTCGTTCTCGACCTGACGGCCGACGTCGAGGCGTCGATCGATTTCGTCGATCAGGACATCGAGATCCTCCCGCTTTCGGAGGCGGCGGATCGGGCGGCGGCGCTGGCGAAGGATCTCGCGGATCTGCTCCGGGAGACGGCGGCGGCGCGGGTCGCCGACGAGCGTCCTGTGGCGGCCCTGTACGGTCCGGCGAACGCGGGGAAGTCCACGCTCTTCAACGCTTTGACGGGCGGCCGCGCGATCATATCCGATCGGGAGGGGACCACGCGGGACGTGCTCGAGGGGGAGCTGGAGGTCGGGGGCCGCCGGGTGCGGCTTCTGGACGCGGCGGGGCAGCGGGGAGGAGAGGGGATCGACGCGGAGGCGGAGCGGCGGGCGCGCGCGGCGGCGGAGGCGGCCGATCTTGTGCTCTTCGTGGTGGACGCCGCGGACTGGGAGCGGGCGCGGAAATGGGTTCTCCGCGGGCGGCCGGCGATCCTGGTCGTCAACAAGATCGATCGGGCTTCGGCGGAGGGAGCGGCGGGCGGTCTCGGAATGTCCGAGGCGGTCGCCGTTTCGGCGCGGACGGGGGCGGGGCTCGAGGAGCTGCGGGAGCGGATCGCGCGGCGGCTGGCGGGCGACGAAGCGCCTGTTTCCGGCGCGCGCTACCGCGTGAGCGTCCGGCAGCACGGGCTTCTGAGGGAGGCGCGGGAGGCGCTGGGGCGCGCCGCTTCGTCGGGGCCGGCGCTGGGGGTCGAGTGCCTGGCGCTCGATCTGCGGGCGGCGCTCGAGGCGCTCGGCGGCGTGACGGGCCGCTGCGTGGGGGAGGATCTGCTCGACCGGATCTTTTCGCGCTTCTGTCTGGGAAAGTAGAATCCGTCCTTTCCCCGCGGCGGGCGGGTCCTCCAAATCATCGACGCCGTTCGCCGCCCCCGATAAGATCCCCGCATGCCGGAAGAGGGCCGCTCGGCGCGCCTTCGAAAGGCCGCGGGTCTGGCGGCCGGGCTGGCCGCGTTCTTCGCGATCGCCTTCGTTCCGTCCGGGCTCCACCAGGTTCCCGGGGCGGGCGGCGCGCCCGCCGCGGCCGCGGGAATCGCCGCCCTCATGGCCATCTGGTGGTTTACGGAGGCGCTGCCGATCCACTGGACGGCGCTCGTGCCCCTCGTGGCCTATCCCCTCCTCGGCGTCTTCGAGCCCTGGGTCGGCCGCGAGGGCGCCGGGACGCTTCTCCTGCGAAACGCGGGTCGCGCGGCGGCTCCGTATGGGGACGCCTATATCTTTCTTTTCCTGGGCGGCATGATGATCGGCGCGGCCGCGGAGCAATGGAATCTCCACCGGCGGGTGGCCCTTCACATCCTGCGGGCGATCGGGGTGGGCCCTCGGCGGCTCCTCCTGGGGGTTCTCGCGGCCACGGCGTTCGTTTCGCTTTGGATCTCCAACACCGCCACCGCCGTCATGATGACGCCCATCGGAATGGCGCTTCTGAGCCAGCTGGAGGCCGCCGCGGGAGGGCGCCGTCTGGGCCACTTCGGCGCGGCGGTGATGCTCGCCGTGGCCTACGGTTCCAACGTCGGCGGCATCGGGACGAAGATCGGCACCGGTCCCAACTCCATTCTCTGCGGCTGGGTCCAGCGCCACATGGGACTGGAGCTGAGCTTCCTCTACTACATGCTTCTGGCCCTGCCCTTCGTCGTTCTCTTTCTCCCGGTCGTCTGGGCGGTGCTCTGGCGGCGCGCGCGCCGGGACCCCCTCGACGGCCTGCGGGCCGACGAGGTTCTGGACCGCGAACTGGCGGCGCTGGGGCCTATGTCCGTTCCGGAGCGGAAGGTCCTGGCCGTTTTTCTCGCGGCGGCGGTCCTGTGGATTTTCGGGAACGTGCTTCGTCCCGCCGTCGCCCCGTGGGTCCCGCGGTTCTGGGAGGGTTTCCAGTTCCGGGAGAAACACTACGAGGCCGCCGTGGCGATGGCGGCGGGCGCGGCGCTTCTGGCGCTGCGGGTTCTTTCGCCGGCGCGGCTGATGCGGATTCCCTGGGACACGCTGGTTCTTCTCGGGGGCGGCTTCGCCCTGGCGGCGGGGGTGGAGGGAAGCGGACTGTCCGAGTGGCTGGCCCTCCGGCTCAAGGCCGTGGCCGGATTTCCGGCCCCCGTCCAGATCGGCCTGGCCGCGCTCTTCAGCGTGGGGCTCACCGCCGTCGCTTCCAACACCGCCACGATCAACGTCCTGCTGGGGCTGGTGCCCCGTTCGCTGCCGGTCCTTATGGCCGTGACGCTCGGATGTTCCTGCGACTTCATGCTCCCCGCGGGGACGCCTCCCAACGCCATCGTTTTCGGCAGCGGCTACATCCGCCTTCCCGTCATGATCCGCACGGGATTCGCGCTCGATCTGGCGGCGGTGCTGGCGATCGTTCTCTACGGCTCGTTCTACCTGCGCTGGATCGCGTCTTGACAACCCCCGGCGGGGGGCCTACAGTAACCGCACTTCGATGCGCTGCCCCTTCTGCAAGAAGGACAACGACCGGGTTATCGACTCGCGTTCGGCCAACGCGGGCGCGACGGTCCGCCGGCGCCGCGAGTGCCTGGCCTGTTCCAAGCGCTTCACCACGTACGAGAAGGTCGAGGAGATCACCCTCTACGTCATCAAGAAGGACGGCCGCCGCGACGTCTTCGACCGGGAGAAGATCAAGCGCGGCCTCCTGACGGCCTGCAAGAAGCGCCCCGTGTCCCTTCAGACCATCGAGGACATCGTCAACCGCATCGAAATCGAGCTGTACGAGAAATACGACCGCGAGGTGAAATCCACCAAGATCGGAGACCTCGTGATGCGCGAGCTCAAGGCGATCGACCACGTCGCGTACGTCCGCTTCGCCTCGGTCTATCGCGAGTTCAAGGACGTCAGCGAGTTCATGCGCGAGCTGCGGCCCATGCTCAAGACGGGCGCGCGTTCCTAAGGGACGGGACGCCGGGGAGAGGAGGGCATGCCGATCCGGAAGGTCGAAACGGTCCGAAAGCGGGACGGCCGCATCGTCCCCTACGACGAACAGAAGATCGCCGAGGCGATCGTGCGCGCCGCCCGCGCCGCCGGACACGACAACGCCACCATCGGCCGCGACCTCGCCAGCGTCGTGACGATGTATTTGGAGCGCTATCGGGAGCGCGACGTTCCCACGAGCGAGGAAATCCAGCGTCTCGTCGAGAAGATCCTCTTCGATACGGGCCACGCCGCCGTCGCCCGGGCCTACATCGTCTACCGGGAGCGCAAGGGCCAGCCGGCCGGCGCGGCCGCGCCTCCCGCGGAGGACCTTTTCCCGACGAACCTCGTCCTCGTGGACGGCGCCACCCGGGCCGAAGTCGCTCCCTGGGGGCGCGAGCGCATCATCGCCGCGCTCACCAAGGAAGCCGGCCTCGAGGAGGAGGCCGCTTCGGAGATCGCCGGATCCGTCGAGCAGAAAATCTTCCAGCTCGGCCAGCGGCGCGTCTCCACGACCCTCATCCGGGAGCTCGTCAACCACGAGCTCCTGGCCCGCGGGTACGGCTCGAAACTCCGCCGGCAGATCGTCGTGGGCCTTCCCAAGTACGACCTCGGCCGCCTCATGGGCGACGAGGAAGCCCGCATCGATCCCGACGGGATGTGCCGCCTCATCGGCCAGACCACGCTCAAGCAGTACGCCCTCCAGGAGATCTTCACGCGCGACGTGGCCGACGCCCACCTCGAGGGGCGCCTGCACGTCCACGGCCTGGAGGAACCGCTCAAGCTTCACGCCCTGGAGCCTTCGGTCCTCGAGATCCGCCGCACGGGCGTCCGGGTGCGCGGCTCGGCGGCCCTTTCGGAGCCGGCCCGCGACGCGCGGACCCTGACCGTCCAGCTCGCCCGCGTGGCCGCCGACGCGCGCCGGTTCGTCAGCGGGCCGACCACGTTCCTCGGCCTGAGCGAAGCGTACGATCAGCTCCTGTGGGGGGCGGACGAGGACCGCGTGCGCCTGGAGGTCGAGCACGTGGCGGCGGCGCTCGAGGACGCGCCGTTCGTCGTGGAGCCCCGGCACCGCACGGCGGCGCCCCTGGCGCGGATGGGCCGGGCGGTCGTATGGACGGCCGGCGTGGGCGAGGAGCTGCGGGAGTTCTGCCGGCTGGCGGCGGACCGCGGCATGGTGTTCGCCTTCGCGCGGCCGCAGCCCGCCGGACCGGCCTCCGCCGCGCCGGGGGGCGCCCTGGAGGGCCGGGCCGTCGCCCAGGCGGTGACGCTCAACCTGCCGCAGGCCTTCTTCCGGAGCGAGGGCGGCGCCGATTTCTACACCGAGCTCGAGGCGGCCATCGAGCTGGCGGTCAAGGCGCACCTTCAGAAGCGCCAGCTGCTGCGCAAGTTCGCCGACCGCGCCACGGGCGCCTTCGGCGCCGCCTTCGGGTGGCCGGCCGACGGCGGCGCCGCGCCGCCCTTCGACCGCTTCGAATACGCCGTGAGCCTGGCCGGACTCAACGAGGCGGTGAAGCTGCTTTCCGGCCAGGAAATCCTCGAGGGGGACGCCGCGGTGCGCCTGGCCCTGCGGCTGGTCTCGTACGTTTATTTCCGCCTCCGCGAGGAATCCGCCCGGCAGGGGATCCGGCTCGTGCTCGAGGACGTCCCGCCGGGGGAGGCGATCGACCGCTTCGTGCGGATCGACGCGCAGATGTATCCCCGGGCGCGCGGGCTCCTGGCCGACCGCGTCCGCTACACGCCGGGCTTCCGCGTCCGGGGGGCGCCGTCCTTCGAGACCCTCGCGGTCGAGGCGCGGTTCCACACGCTCGTTCCCACCGCGCGCGCCACGGCGGAGCGCGCGCGCCTGTCGCCGGGGGATCTCTTCGCGATCCTGGAGCGGCTGTACGCCGAGACCCCCGCCGCCCGCGTGGCCGTCGAATGATCGGGCGGGTCCAGAAGATCGCGGGGAACGACTACGCGGTGAGCGCCGGAGGCGCGCTCTATCACTGCCGGTTCCGCGGGCGCCTGAAGAAGGACGCGCGCGCCGAGGGAAAGCTCGCCGCGGTGGGGGACGAGGTGGAATTCGTCCCCACGGGCGCCGGCGAAGGCGTCATCGAAAGCGTCCTTCCGCGCCGCACGAAACTCTCCCGCGCGGACGTCCACCGGCCCCGCCGGGAGCAGGTGATCGTGGCCAACGTGGACACCCTGTTCGTCGTCCAGGCCGCGCGCGATCCGGACTTCAACGACCTGGTCGCGGACCAGTGCACGGTTATGGCGGCGGCCAACGGGCTTCCGTGCGTTCTCGTCGTCAACAAGTGCGATCTGGGGGAGCCGGATCTTTCCGCCTACGAGAAGGCCGGCTACCGGACGGTGCGCACGTCGGTCCGCGACGGGCGGGGACTCGACGAGCTGCGGCAGCTTCTCCGGGGCCGGGTGAGCGTGTTTCTGGGGCCGAGCGGGGTGGGGAAGTCGTCGCTCTTGAACGCGCTGGAGCCGGGCCTGAACCTGAAGGTGGGGGAGGTTTCCCGCCGCGGCGAGGGGCGTCACACGACGACGTGGGTGGAGCTTCTTCCGGTGGCGGGAGGCTGGGCGGCGGACACGCCGGGCCTCGAGTTCTTCACGCTGTGGGGGGTGACCCCCGAGAATCTGAAGGATCATTTCCTGGATTTTGCGGAGCTGGCGGCGCGGTGCCGGTTCCGGGACTGTTCGCACACGATCGAGGCCGGCTGCGCCGTGCGCGAGGGGGCGGTTCCTTCCCGGTACCGCAATTATCTCGCGCTGCGCGAGAAGCTCCGGACCCGACGGGCGGTCTTCGAATAGGCGCCGGCGGGGATCAAGAATTCCCCGCGGGCGGCCGATATGGGAAGTGGACGTTTCACCGTGATCCGGAGAGGGCCCGCCGGGCGGTTCCCGGCCCCGAACGTTTGACCGAGGGCGCCATGCAGCTCAAGAAGCTCGAAATGTGCGGCTTCAAGTCGTTCGCCAACCGAACGGAGATCCTTTTCGACAAGGGCGTCACCGGAATCGTCGGACCGAACGGCTGCGGCAAGTCGAACGTCGTCGACGCCATCAAGTGGGTCCTCGGGACGCTCTCCTACAAGTCGGTCCGCGGCGAGGAGATGCTGGACGTCATCTTCAAGGGCGCCGAGGGGGTGCCCCCGATGGGGTTCGCGGAAGTCTCCCTGACGCTGGACAACTCCGACCACACGCTGCCCCTGGAGTTCGAGGAAGTGACGATCACGCGGCGGCTCTTCTCGACGGGGGAAGGCGAGTATTTCATCAACAAGGCCCCGTGCCGCCTGAAGGACATCCGGGAGCTGCTCTACGGGACGGGGATCGGGACGGACAATTATTCGGTCATCGAGCAGGGGAAGATCGACAAGCTGGTGCTTTCGAATCCGCACGAGCGGCGGCTCGTGTTCGACGAGGCGGCGGGGATTTCGAAGTACCGGGCGCGCAAGCGCGAGACGGAGCACCGGCTCGAGAAGGTGTCGCAGGATCTCCTGCGGATCCAGGACGTCGTTCACGAGGTGCAGAAGCAGCTCCGGTCCGTGCGGGCCCAGGCGGGGCGGGCGGCGCGGTACAAGGAGTTGACCGAGGAGCTCAAATCGAAGCGCCTGCGGCTGTACGTGCACGAGCACCGGCGGCTGGCGGCGGCGCGGGGGGAGCTGGCGGAGCGGCTGCGGGCGGTTTCGGAGCGCAGGGAGGCGCTGCGGGCGGAGCTCGGGGCGCGGGCGGCCGCGGCGGAGGAGGTCCGGCGGCGGCTGGAGGCGGAATCGGCCCGCCACGCGGAGCTGGCGTCGGCCGTGGCGGGGCTGGAGTCCCAGGCGGCGTATCTGGAGCGGTCGCTGGAGTCCGCGCGGGCGCGGGAGCGGGAGCTGGCGGCGGAGCGGGGGCGGGCGGAGGCCGAGCGCGAGGCGCTGGAGGCGAAGGCGCTGGAGCTGGCGGAGCAGGTGGAGGCCGAGTCGCGGGCGCTGGCGGAGTTCGACCGGGCGGCGCGGGAGCGCGCGGCGGAGGCGGAGGAGCTGACCCGGCGGATGGAGGACGCCGCGCGGGAGTGCGCCCGGGCTCAGGAGGAGCTGGAGGCCAAGCGGGCCGAGGCGCTGGAGCTGGCGCACAAAGAGGCGCAGTACCGCAACGAGCGCGAACGGCTGGAGCGCGAGCGCTCGGAACTCGGAGCGCGGGCGGGGCGCCTGAAGGAGGAGGCGGGGCGGCTGGAGGCCGAGCGGGCGGAGCTTCGGGCGCGCCTGGAGCAGGCGCGGGCGGAGGCGGCGGCGCTGGAGCGGGAGATCGCCGAGCGCGCGGAACGCAAGCGGGCGGAGGAGGAGGAGCTCGGGCGGCTTCGCGAAGAGGTGGCGCAGCTCGAACGGGAGCTCCTGCAGCTCCGGGAGGGCAAGGATCACCGCGTGGCGCGGCGCGAGACGCTGCGCGATCTGGAGGCGCACTTCGAGGGCCTGGAGGCGGGGGCGAAGGCGCTGCTGCGGGAGCGGCGGCCGGGGGTGCTCGGGTCGGTGGCCGACTTCCTGGAGGTCGCCCCGGAGCACGTGGCGGCGGTGGAAGGGGCTCTCGGGGAGCGGGCGGGCGCGGTGGTGGTGGATACGGCGGAGCACGCGGAGGAGGCGGCGGCGTTCGTCCGCGAGCGCGGCCTGGGGCGGACGATCCTGATCGCGCTGGACGAGTGCCGGAACGGGTATTTCTCGGACGTGGAGCTTTTGGCGACGGGGGCGCTCGGCCGGGCGTCCTCGTGGGTGCGCACGGAGCCGGCGTATCGGGGGATGGTGGACGCGCTTCTGGGGCACACGCTGGTGGTGCGGGACCGCGCGGCGGCGCGGGAGATCCGGCGGGACGGCCTGACGGAGTGGCCGCTGGTGACGCCGGAGGGGGATCTCTTCGATCATCCGGGAATGACGACGGTGGCGGGGGCGCGGGCGGCGGGGTCGGGGCTTCTGTCCCGCAAGGCCGAGCTTCGCACGCTCGAGGAGGAGATCGAGCGATACCTGGCGCTCATCACCGAACGCGAGGGGCGCCGGGAGGAGGCGGGGCGGCGCCTGAAGGAGACGGAGGAGCGGATCGAGCGCCTGCGCCACGAGGCGTACGAGAAGAGCGTGGCGCTCCGGGAGGCGGCGGCCCGGGCCGAGCAGACGGCGATGCGGGAGGAATTCCTGGGCGAGGAGCTGCGGGCGCGGGCGGCCGAAAGCGAGGCGATCGGGCGCCAGGCCGCGGCGGTGGCGGACCGTGCGGCGTCGCTGGAGACGCTTCTGGCGGAGCTGGCCTGGGTCAAGAGCCAGGTGGAGGCGGAGATCGCGGGACTGGGCCGGACGCTGGAGGGGTACGAGGCGTCCCGGGCGGAACTTCAGGACGCGCTGACGCAGGCGCGGGTCGAGTGCGCCAAGGCGAGCGAGCAGCGCCTGGGGGTGGAAAAGCGGCTGGAGTTCCTGGAAGCGCGCCGGGGCGAGGTGGCGCGGGCGCTCGAACGGGCGCGGGCGCTGGCGGAGGAGGTCGGAGGGCGGCTGGAAGGGGCGCGCGAGGAGATCGGGCGCCACGAGGCGGAGCGCGGGGCGCTGGCCGCGCGGGTGGAGGAGGCGCGGCGCCGGGCGGACGAGGCGGCGGCGGCGCGGGAGGCGCTGGCGCGCGAGGGGGAGGAGGCGCGGGCGGCCGTGGCGCGGGCGGAGGAGGAGCTGGCTCCGTGCGAGGAGGAGCTGGGCCGCCTGCGGGTGGACGAGGAAGGCGCCCGCGTGAAGGCGGACGCCCTGGCGGACCGGGCGCGCGAGGAATTGGGGATGGAGCTCGCCCAGGCGGCGGAGGCGGTCCCGGCGGAGGAGGGGATCGACGGCGAGGCGCTGGCGCGCGAGGTGGAGGAGCTCCGGGTCAAGATCGGCGGCTTCGGGGCGGTGAACGTGGTGGCCCTGGAACAGCTCTCGGAGCTGGAGGAGCGCGAGAAGTTCCTGCTGACGCAGACGGAAGATCTCGTCCGCAGCAAGACGCAGCTCGAGGATCTGATCCGGCAGCTCAACAAGGAATCGCGGGAGCTTTTCGACAAGACGTTCGACTTCGTCAAGGAGCAGTTCAACACGATTTTCCGGAAGATCTTCGGCGGCGGGAAGGCGGACCTCGTGCTGGAGCAGGCCGAAGGCGTGGACCCGATGGAACAGGGTCTGGAGATCCTGGCCCGGCCGCCCGGCAAGGAACAGACGCCGATCTCGCTGCTTTCGGGCGGCGAGCGGTCGCTGACGGCGATCGCGCTGGTCCTGGCGCTTTTCAAGGCCAACCCGAGCCCCTTCTGCCTGCTGGACGAGGCGGACGCGGCGCTGGACGAGAAGAACGTGGAGCGCTACGCGGGGGTGGTGCGCGAATTCGCCTCCGAGACGCAGTTCATCGTGATCACGCACAACAAGCGGACGATGGCGGTTTGTGACGCGCTCTACGGAATCACCATGGAGCAGCAGGGGGTCTCCAAGAAGGTGAGCGTGAGCCTGTCGGGCGACGCGGGTCTGGAGCTTCTCAAGCCGCGTCCGGAGGTTCCCGCGGGGACGGCGTAAGGGGCTGCGGGGCCGGGCGTGCGCCGGTTGCGCCGGCGCGCATCGTAGGATATCATTTCCGGGCGGGCCGCGCCCGTCGCGCATGGAAGAAAACCTTTTCGGCCAGATCCTCATCAATTTCAACCTGATCACGAAGGATCAGCTGGAGAAGGCGCTGGACCTTCAGCGCCGGACCCAGCCCCCGAAGCTGCTCGGGGAGATCCTCGTGGAGCAGGGGATGATCGACGAGAAGTCCCTCAAGAGCATCCTGAGCGTCCAGAAGCGCAAGCTGGAGCTTTCGAAGTCCCAGATCAAGTCGCCGGAGTCGGAGCTTTCCCGGCGTCTTCAGGGGGCGCCGCTTCTGGAGTTTCTGAAGGTGAGCAAGGAGCTGGGGGCTTCGGACCTCTACATTTCGTCGGGCCTGCGGCCGATGGTTCGCCTGCACGGGAACCTGATCGACCTGCCGGCGGAGGCCCCCGGCTTCGAGGAAAGCCGCAAGATGCTCCTTTCGGTGCTGACCAAGGAGCAGGTGGACGCCTACTATCGCGAGAAGGCGGTGGACCTAGGGTTGGACTTTCCGTTCGGCCGGTTCCGGGCCAGCGTGTTCCGGCACCTCAAGGGCATCGCCGGGATTTTCCGAACGATCGCCGACCGGGTGATGCCGTTCGAGACTCTGGGGCTGCCGGGCGTGGTTCGGCAGTTCCTGGACCTGAGCCGCGGGCTGATCCTGGTGACGGGTCCGGCGGGGTCCGGAAAGTCCACGACGCTGGCGGCGCTGATCGATCTTCTCAACAAGAGCCAGCGCCTCCACATCATCACGATCGAGGATCCCATCGAGGTCATCCATCAGAGCGACCGGTCGCTGATTTCGCAGCGGCAGGTGCCGGATCATTCCCGGAGCTTCGCCTCGGCGCTGCGGGCGGCGCTGCGGGAGGACCCGGACGTGATCGTCGTGGGCGAGCTGCGGGATCCGGAGACGGTCTCGACGGCGATCACGGCGGCGGAGACGGGGCACCTCATCTTCGGAACGCTGCACACGCATAACGCGTACCGGACGATCCTGCGGATTCTGGATCAGTTCCCCGCGCAGAAACGGGCGCACATCCGGACGCTTCTGGCGGGGGTGCTTCGGGGGGTGATTTCGCAGCAGCTGGTGCCGAACATCGACGGCCGGGGGCGGAGCCTGGCCTGCGAGATCCTGGTGGCGAATTCCGCGATCTCCAACCTGATCCGGGACGACCGGGTCTGGCAGATCCCGATGGTGATGCAGACGGGCAAGAGGTTCGGGATGCGGCTGATGGACGATTCGCTCCTGGAGCTGGTTCAGCGCCGGAAGATTTCGCTCGAGGAAGCGCTCCAGCGGGCGACGGACAAGACCAAGTTCATCAACCCGGAGGCCCAGGCGGAGAAGGCCCGCACGGCCTTCTGACGCGGGAGAGCGCATGGCCGCGATCGACGAAATGCTCCACAAGATGAAGGAGATGAACGCCTCGGATCTTCATCTCAAGCCGGGGGTTCGGCCGCGGTACCGGATCCTGGGGGAGCTTCAGGACGTGCCGGGCACGGAGCCTCTGAGCCGCGAGGAGGTGGAGGTGCTCACGCGCGAAATCCTGACGGAGGAACAGGAGCGCTGGTATCTCGAGACCGGGGAGCTGGACTTTGCGTACGGGGACGTGAAGTCCGGGCGCTTCCGGTGCAATTACTTCCAGGAATATCGCGGGTCGAGCGCCGTGTTCCGCCGGATTCCGGTGGAGATCCCCACGCTCAAGGAACTCAACCTTCCGTCGAGCCTGGAGTCGCTGGTTCACCTGCGAAGCGGGATCGTGCTCGTGACGGGGCCCACGGGGAGCGGGAAGACCTCGACCCTGGCGGCGCTGGTGGATCTGCTCAATTCCCAGTACCGCAAGCACATCATCACGCTCGAGGACCCGATCGAGTACCTGCATCCAAGCAAGAAGTCGGTCGTCCACCAGCGCGGGCTGCACTACGACATCGTGGATTTTCCGAGCGGGGTGCGGGCGGCGTTGCGGGAGGATCCGGACATCCTTCTGATCGGGGAAATGCGGGATCTCGAAACGATCCGCCTGGCGCTGACGGCGGCGGAGGTGGGGTGCCTGGTCTTTGCGACCCTGCACACCAACAGCGCCGCGCAGTCGATCGACCGGATCATCGACGTCTTTCCGGCCGACGAGCAGCCGCAGATCCGCGCGATGCTCTCGCTTTCGGTGGCCGGGGTGGTCAGCCAGGTCCTTCTGCGGCGGATCGACACGGGCGGCCGGATTCCCGCCACGGAGGTGCTGTTCGGGACGCCCGCGGTCCAGAACCTCATCCGGGAGAACAAGATCCAGGAAATCACCAGCGTCATCCAGGCGGGCAAGCAGCAGGGCATGCACACGATGGACGATTCGCTGGCGAGCCTCGTGACGCGGAAGCTCGTGGACGCCGAGGAGGCGTATTCGTACGCCGAGAACAAGGGGTGGTTCGAGCAGTTCGTGGATCTTCCGCTCCTGCGCCAGGGCGACGCCCGATAGGGCGCCGCGTCGAACGCTTGCCACGCCCGGCCGCGTCTGCTATAGTCTGCCCTCCCATGGAACGAACCTTCTGCATGATCAAGCCGGACGGGGTGCAGCGCCGCCTGGTGGGGCGGATCCTGTCGCGGTTCGAGGACAAAGGGTTGCGGATCGCGGGGCTCAAGCTCCTGCGCATGTCCGCGGAGCAGGCGGAACGTCTCTATGCGATCCACAAGGGGAAGCCCTTCTACGATTCGCTGGTGCGTTTCGTCACTTCGTCGCCGGTCGTCGTGATGGTGATCGAAGGGCATCAGGCGGTGGCGGTGGTCCGGAAGCTCCTCGGGGCCACCTTCGGCTTCAACGCGGAGCCCGGCACGATCCGGGGGGATTACGGCGGTTCCAAGGGGTTCAATCTGATTCACGGGTCGGATGCCGTCGAGTCCGCCCAGCGGGAAATCCCCGTCTTTTTCCAGGAGAGCGAGCTCGTGCGGTACGAGCACGCCGATCACGTCTGGGTGCTCGAAGAACCGGAAAGGAAGTAGACATGCTGTCGGCCACGGAAGTCCGCAAGGGGATGATCGTCAAGTACGAGGGCGAGCTCCAGTACGTGATGAACGTCTTCCACCACACGCCGGGCAACCTGCGTTCCGTCATCCAGATCAAGATGCGCAACCTGCGCAGCGGGACCTCCAAGGAGATCCGGTTCTCCTCGGGCGACAAGCTGGAGCAGGCCCACGTCGAGCAGGTGGACATGGAGTTCCTGTACCAGGACGGCGACAGCTTCGTCTTCATGAACCAGGAGAACTACGAGCAGGTGTCCCTCCACCGGGAGCTGCTCGGCGAGGACGTGCAGTGGCTCAAGGAGAACATGGTGTGCAAGGTGGACTTCTACGAAGGCCGCGCCATCGCGGTCGAAGTTCCCTACACCGTGGAGCTTCGGGTGGTGGAGACGGAACCGTCCCTCAAAGGCGCCACGATCACCAACGTCTACAAGCCCGCCAAGCTCGAAACCGGCGCGGTCGTCCAGGTGCCCCCGTTCATCGAAACGGGCGAAGTCATCCGGGTCGACACGCGGGACGGTAAATACCTCGAGCGGGTGAGCACCAAGTAAGGGGGCCGCCATGCCTCGCGTCCTGATCGCGGACGACGTCGCCGAGGAGTGCGCCCGGATCCTCCGCAAGGCCGACATCGAGGTGGACGTCCGCGGGAAGATGAAACCCGAGGACCTCAAGGCGGCCGTCAAGGACTTCGAGGGGCTCATCGTCCGCAGCGCCGTCAAGGTCACCCGCGAGATTCTGGAGGCGGGCACACGCCTGAAGATCGTCGGGCGCGCGGGGATCGGCGTGGACAACATCGACCAGGAAACCGCGACCCGGCGGGGGATCGTCGTCATGAACGCCCCGCAGGGCAACGTGGCCTCGGCCGCGGAGCACACCTTCGCGCTTCTGATGGCCAACGCGCGCAGCATCGCCGCGGCGGACGCCTCCGTGCGGGCCGGCAAATGGGAGCGCTCCCGGTATCTGGGCGTCGAGCTGGAAGGGAAAACCCTCGGGATCGTGGGGCTCGGCAAGATCGGAAGCCTCGTCGCCCAGTACGCGCGCCCGTTCCGCATGCGGGTGATCGCGTACGACCCGCTGCTCGTCAAGGAACGCGCGGAGGTCCTGGGGGTGGAACTCGTGGAGATGGACCGGCTCCTGGCGGAAGCGGACTTTATCACCTTCCACGTCCCCCTCACGGAGCGCACGCGGGGGATGATCGGGGCGGAGCAGTTCAAGAAGATGAAACGCACCGCCCGCATCGTCAACACCTCCCGGGGAGGCGTGATCGACGAGAAGGCGCTGGCGGAGGCGCTGGCGTCCCGGGAGATCGCGGGAGCGGCGCTCGACGTCTACGAGCAGGAGCCGCCTCCGAAGGATCACCCGCTCTTCCGGCTCGAGAACGTCACGCTCACCCCGCATCTGGCCGCCTCCACCGAAGAGGCCCAGGTCAAGGTGGCGGTCGACCTGGCCGAACAGTTCGTCGACTTCTTCCGCCACGGGGTCGTCCGCAACGCCGTCAACCTCGGGATGCTGGCCGATCCGTCGCTGACGCCGTACATGCGGCTGGCGGAGGATCTCGGGGGCCTGGCGGCGCAGCTGGCCGGCGGGCGCGTGCGCTCGGTCGCGGTCCGGTACATGGGACAGATCGCCGGCTTCGAGCCCGGGCCGATCACGCAGGCGGCCCTCAAGGGAGCGCTCCGGCCCACGCTCGGGGACGACGTCAACGTCGTCAACGCCCGCAGCTTCGCCAAGGAGGCGGGCATCGCCGTCACCGAGGAGAAGTTCAAGGACGCCCGCAACTATAAGAGCCTGGTCTGCGTGCACGTCGAAGCCGAACGCGGCGCGCGCACCGTCTCCGGCACGGTCTTCGAGGGCCGGGAGTCGCGCATCGTCGAAATCGACCGCATGGACATCGACCTGCGCCCGTCCCGGCACATGCTCTGCCTGGAGTACCTGGACGTGCCGGGCGTCGTGGGCAAGGTCGGAACCATCCTGGGGACCAACGGCATCAACATCGCCCGCATGGAGGTCGCCCGCGTCGAGCGGGGCCGGCAGGCGATGATTCTGCTTTCCGTGGACGATCCGGTCCGGCCGGAGATCCTGGAGGAGATCCGCCGGGCCATCAACGCGCACGGCGTGCACGCCGTGACGCTGCCGTAAAAGGGGGGCCGCCGCCCCCGCGGAGGAGCCCGTGAACCTGGAGGTTCGGCGCCTCGGGCTTGTGGAATTCGACGAGGCCTGGGCGCTCCAGCGCAGGCTCGCCGAAGAGGTCACGCCGGGGCGGGGATTTCTCCTTCTTCTCGAGCATCCGCCCGTCTTCACCCTGGGGAAAAACGCCGACCCGCGCAACATCCTCGATCCGCGGGGCATCCCCGTGCGGCGGATCGATCGCGGCGGCGACGTGACATACCACGGTCCGGGGCAGCTCGTGGGATACCCGATTCTGGACGTGCGGAAAATCGGCGTGCGGCGGTTCGTCCGCTCGATCGAGGACGCGCTCGTGCGGACGCTGGCGGCGCTCGGGGTGCGCGCCCGGCGGCGGGAGGACTGCGTCGGGGTCTGGACCGCCGGAGGGAAGATCGCCTCGATCGGCATCCGCGTGCGTCGCGGCGTTTCCACCCACGGGTTCGCGCTGAACGTGTCGATGGACCTGCGGCCTTTCGAGTACATCAATCCGTGCGGTCGGCCGGGGTGTCCGGTGACCTCGGTCGAGCGCGAGCTGGGCCGCCCGGTGGCGGTGGAGGAGGTCGCTTCCCGATTTCGCTTGCGCTTCGGAGAAAGCGGGCTAGAGTGATTAGGGGGGCGCGAGACCCCGAGGAGAGAGGGAAGCATGCCGGAGCCCGTCGTCCTGACCGTCGATCCCGATCAGACTGTGCTCAGCTTTTTCCGGGGCGTCGTCACCGGGAGCGGACGTCTCTTCTGCGGCGCCCGGCGGGGCGAGGACGCGCGGCGCAAGGCGCGCGAGGCGCGCCCGGCGGCGGTCGTGGCGCGCGTGTCCCTGGGGGACATGAGCGGCGCGGAGCTGGTCGCCCGGCTGCGCGAGGATGCGGAGTCCCTGGGGCTCCCGCCGGTGCCCGTTCTTCTGACGGCGCTGCGCGGCCAGGAGGCCGAGGCGGCGGCGGCCCTCGAACGGGGCGCGATCAGCGTGCTTTTCTTTCCCTTCGACGAAGCCGAGCTCGGCGAGCGCCTCGAGGCGCTCCTGCGGTGGGCCGGCCGCGGGCCCGGCGGCGGCGTCGTCACCGTGGGGCCCGTCACCGTGGACCTGGAACGCGGGGAAGTCCTGCGCCCGCAGCCGCAGCCTCTGACGGCCTCCGAGAGGGAGATCCTGCGCTGGCTTCTGAGCCCCCCGGGCCGCACCGTGACGCGCCGGCAGATTCCCGTGGAGGGGACCGAGCGCGCCGTGGACGTTCACGTGGCAGCGCTGCGCTCCAAGCTCGGGCCCGCCGGCGGCCTCATCGAGACGATCCGCGGCATCGGCTACCGCTTCCGCGGCGCCGCCTGCCTGTGAGAAGGAAAACGGGAGGATCTTGACAAACGTGTTTTGTAGTTTATAATTCACGGCGGATGAGGAGAGAGGGAGGCGCGAGCCGAAAGCTTCAACGACCCTAAACCCCACCCCAGCTGTCCGCCCGGAAAACGCCGTTCCCAACTCTCCCGCAAAGGGCGTTCTGGGCGGAAATCTTCAGGCAGGAAAGGGCCGGCGCTCCGCGGACCGCGGGGCGCCGGCCCCCTGCGTTTTCGGGACGATTTCTCTTTGACAGGCGCGCCGCTCCGGCCCAAACTGTCCTCGGGCTCGCCGGATCCGTGACCGGGGTGATCAGGGCCGGGGGGTTCGCCGGCGAGCCGAAGGGCGATTCCAGGCGACCGGGGTACACCAAAGCCCCTCGACTTGAGGCGGCCTTCCGGCCCCTTTCCCACCGCTTCCGTTCTATACGCGGTCGGGTTCCGGGTGCTCCCACGGCGCCCGGTAGGGCCGCCGCAACAGGCGGTTGGCTTCCTCGTCCCCCACGACCTCGTGCTTCTGCGGGTCCCACGTCAGCGTCCGGCCGAGTTTCATGGCGATGTTGGCCAGGATGCAGCTGGCGCTGGAGATGTGCCCCTCTTCGATGTCCGCCACGGGCCGCCCGCGCTCCGCGATCGCCTTGAGGAAGTCCTGCTGGTGGCGGCGGTTCGCCGGGGCCGTCGCCGGGTCGAGATCCTTCTCCTTCTCGTCCTGCGGGTAGCGGTCGAATTCGCGCAGCAGATCCTTGTGAACGGGCTCCCCCTTGCCGTGCGGGATGAAGTCGTAGCTCGCCACGCTCGCCTTGAGGACTCCTTTGTCCCCGTAGAAGAAGGCCGCCCACGGATACTTCGGGTCGGGCGGCGGCCCCCACGTGCGGTGGGTCCAGACGACGTTCAGGGAGTCGAACTCGAAGGTCGCCACCTGCGTGTCCGGAATGTTGGCCTTCGAAGCCTTGTCCACCAGGATCCCGCCGTGCGACGAGATCCGCCGCGGCCAGCCCAGGCCCAGCATCCAGCGCACCATGTCGAGCATGTGGATGCACATGTCCCCCATGATGCCGTTGCCATACTCCATGAACGAGCGCCAGCGCCGGGGATGCAGGAGGGGGTTGTACGGCCGCATCGGCGCCGGACCGGTCCACATCTCGTAATCGAGATGCTCCGGCGGGGACGTGTCGGGCGGGTTCTCGCGCGCCCGCATGTGATAGTAGCAGCAGATTTCGACGTGCCCCACGGTCCCGACGAGGCCCTCGCGCAGGCGTTCCCGCGCCTCGACGAGATGAGGCGTGCTGCGCCGCTGGGTGCCCACCTGAACGACGCGCTTGTACTTGCGCGCGGCCGCCACCATCGCCCGGCCTTCCACCACGTCCACGCTGATCGGTTTCTGCACGTAGACGTCCGCGCCCGCCCGGACCGCTTCGATCATCGGCAACGCATGCCAGTGGTCGGGCGTTCCCACAAGAACGATATCGAACTCGTGCTCCTTGAGCATCCGCCGATAATCGCCGTAGACGAGGGGCTTCCGGCGGGACGGATGCCAGCCGGCCACGCGCTCCGCGGCTTCGGCAGCCATCTTGCGGTCCGCGTCGCAGAGCGCCACGACCTCGACCGGAGCGACCTGACAGAGCGCGTAGAGGTCGGTTTTGCCGTACCAGCCGCACCCGATCAATCCCACGCGGCGGGCTTTCTCCTGCCCTCCCGCGAACGCGCATCCGCCCAGCGCGGCGGAGGCCAGACCGGCGACGCCGGTGCCGAGGAACTCGCGACGGTTCATGGGATCCTCCTTTGTGTCGGGACGTCTTCGGGGGACAGGATAGCCCAGTCCGGAACCTCCTGTCGAGGGATTGTGGCGGATCAGGCGTCCTCGTAGGCCTTCACGAACCGCGCCGCCTGCTGGCGGAACCAGTCCCAATGGCGGGCTTCCGCCTGCTTGCGGTCGAAGAGCGGTCCTCCCACGCCGAAGGCCGCCGCCCCCGCGCGCTTGAACTCTCCCAGCGTCTCCACCGTGACGCCTCCGGTTGGCATGAGGGGGATGTCCGGAAACGGCGCCCGCACCGCCCGGATGAACTCCGGCCCCAGGCGGTCGGCCGGGAAAACCTTCACCATCGTGGCCCCCAGGTGCCACGCCTGAAGGATCTCCGTGGGCGTCATCGCCCCCGGGAAGACGGGAATCTTTCGGTCCACGCACGCCCGCACGATCTCCGGCAGGAGCGCCGGAGTCACGATGAAGCCCGCCCCGGCCCGGAGCGCCCCCTTGAGCGCGCTCATCGTCACGACGGTTCCCGCCCCCACGTTCACCCCCGGGCCGGCGACCTCCCGAACGAGACGGATCAGGTCCTCCGCCCCCGGGCTGTTCATCGTGATTTCAATGTTCCGCAGGCCGCCTTCCACGGCCGCGCGCACGAGCGGCTCCACCTCCGCCGCCCCGAAGCCTCTCAGGATTCCCACCACCGGAAGTCGATGGAACGCGTCCCGATCGAACCGTGCCGACATGATTCACACCCTCCCCTGAATCCGGCGAAGAAGAACCGCCTGGCCCGCCGCCGACAGAAGCGCCGCCCGCGCCGGCGGAAAGATCCTCAGACGCCGGCCGAACCCGAGCGCGGCGGCCGCCGCGCCGTAGACCCTCGCCAGGGGGCCTTCGGCGGCGACGAGGACGGGACCTTTCACGCGACGCAGCTCCGCCATCTCCGCCCCGACCAGAATCCCGCTCAAAAAGGAGGCGTTCCCTTCCGGCGACGTGCCGCGCAGGACCTGCCGGGCCCGCACGCCGAAAAGAGCCGCCGAGAGGGGCTCCGAGGCTCCGCGCCGGACGCCCTCCCGGAAGTCCCGCGCTCTTCGGCGCGCCTCCGGGTCCACCGAATGCCGCAGGACGCTCCAGCGCCCCAGGACGTCGAAGAGCTCCCCCGTCATGAACGTGCGGAACTCGATGACGCGCCCGCGGCGCACCCGCAGATGCTTGGAATGCGTTCCGGGCAGAACGAGCGTGGCTTCTCCGTCCGCCCACCCTCCGTCCAGCGCCGCCGCGCCGAGGGCCTGCGTCTCCTCCCCGCGCAGAATGTCGTGCCCGCTTTGGATCCCCGAGACGAGATAGACGCCCGGCGCGACCTCCTCCCACACGGCGTCGCGGCCGTCCAGCCGGAAAGGGAGCCGCGCGTACGGAAGCTCCTTCCATCCGATCGAAGAGCCCGCCATGCCGGAGACGACCACGGGGAGATCTTCCCGCAGCCCCGCCCGGCGGCGAAGCGCGCGCACGGCGGCGGCGAGCGCCTTGCGGAAAGCGGCCGGCCGGTCCGCCGGCTTCGTGCGCGCCGCCAGCGTTCCCACGCCCAGATCGGAAACGAGTTCCGGCCCCGATCTCTCCCCGTCCGCCAGGCGCAGCCGGAAGCGGGTGGTCCCCCAGTCGCAGCTCAGGAAGCGCATCGACCCGAGGGAGTATACCCGCGGAACGCGGAAGGCCCAGCGAAATGAAGTCGCTCCGCCTCAGCGCCGCCGGTAGGCGAGAATCGTTCCCCGGAAGGACGGATGCCGCGCGACGAGCTCGCATTCCGCGTCGAGCCACCGCCGGAGCGCCGAATCCGCGGGAATGTTGACGTCCACGGCGACGAACCAGTCGGGGCGCCTCGCGGCGACCTCGTGGGTCGCGAGGATCGGGACGGATTCTCGCAGATAATGCGCCAGAGGCCGGCCGTCGAAGAGAAGTCCGAGCGTTTCACCGGGGCGGCGGCGGGCGCGCAGATCGGCGGCGGCGGTCCGGTAGTCGCGCTTTCCCGTCCGGAGGGCGTCGACGTCGGCGGCGAGCGAGACGGCGAGGATGGCGCCCGCGAGCGCCCCGCCGAGCGCGGGCCGGGCCAGGGCGGCCGCCAGGCCTTCGCCCACGAGCACGGCGGCGAAGGCCAGGGCGGGGGTGAAGAATCGGATGCCCTGTCCGGGGCCCGCGAGCTGTCCGACGATCCACTGGAGGACGAAGGCCGACAGGGTCGCCGCGGTCATCGCGGGTCCCGGCGCCCCTCGAACCGCTCCCCACGCCGCCGCCGCGGCGAAGGGGACGAGAAGCACGGGGGTCAGAGGCGCCGCCGCGAGTCCGGGGAAAAGCTCTTCGAAAGCCGGAAGGACCGGTCCCCAGGGCCGAGACGCCGAGGAAGCCGTCATCAGGGCGGGCACGTGAAAGGAATGAAGCAGAATGCTCAGGGATCCGGCCACCGCGAGCGCGGCGAGGTTGCGCGCCCGGGGGGCGGGGCCGCGGAAGGCGGGGTCGGCGAACGCGCCGGCGGCGAGCGCGACCACGCCGACCGCCCCGAAGGCCTGAAGGGCGGGCGCGGCGGTCG